>CAZLPR010000013.1:0-17838 GCA_964561415.1 uncultured Dechloromonas sp.
ACTTCGCATCAAGGCACCCACACCTATCGGTTGTCCAAATTGTTAAAGAACTTCTCGTCGCGCCGTTTCGTTTGATTCGTCAGCAGCGAGGGGGCGAATTATGCCCCCCCCACAAAACTTCGTCAAGCAATTAACGTGATTTTTTCTAATTTATTTTTTTGCGGCACTTGGATCATGCCGAAATCCAGGGATGAAATTTGGATTTCACACCACACTGAAAGCTCAAGAACTGGCAATCACCATGCCTTTAAAGTGCAAACCACTGGGCTTATTGCTCTAAATCCAGACTGAGGCTTCACTTTCGCGCATTACCAGTTTGATTCGCGCTCCGGCGTAGATGTTATCTTGTGAATGCTGAGGTCTGCCCCCTGATACTCTTCCTCCTGATCCAGGCGCAACCCCATTGTCGCTTTGAGCGAGCCATAGACAACGGCACCGCCGACAAGGGCGACACCTATTGCCATCGCGGTCATGATTAACTGCGGCATAAAGGCGATACCTCCCGCCCCGCCTAGCGCATGGCTCCCAAAGATACCTGCAGCAAGCCCACCCCAGGCGCCGCACAAGCCATGCAACGGCCAGACGCCAAGTACGTCATCAATCTTCCATCGATTCTGTGTCAGAGTAAACATCGCAACAAACAGGGCACCGGCAATACCGCCCACGACCAGCGCACCGATGGGGTGCATCAGGTCAGACCCGGCGCAAACTGCTACCAGTCCAGCGAGCGGACCGTTATGCACAAAGCCCGGATCATTTTTACCAACCACCAGAGCCACCAAGGTGCCGCCAACCATTGCCATCAGTGAGTTCAGAGCCACCAGCCCTGAAATTTTGTCCAGCGTCTGCGCACTCATGACGTTAAAGCCGAACCAGCCAACAGTCAGTATCCAGGCGCCCAGCGCCAGAAATGGAATGGATGACGGCGGGTGCGCCGATATGCGCCCATCCTTTGAATAACGTCCATGACGGGCACCGAGCAGAAGAACAGCAGGAAGCGCAATCCAGCCGCCCATCGCATGCACAACAACAGAGCCGGCAAAATCATGAAACTCTGCACCGTAGCTTGCTTTCAACCAGGCTTGAATGCCGAATGCTTGATTCCAGGCGATACTTTCGAAGAATGGATACACAAAGCCCACCAGGACAAAAGTAGCAATCAACTGAGGTTGAAATTTGGCACGTTCAGCAATACCACCAGAGATAATGGCGGGAATTGCGGCAGCAAAGGTGAGCAAGAAGAAAAATCGGGTGAGCTCAAAACCATTTTTTCCCATGAGCGTATCAACGCCGGTGAAAAAATTAACTCCGTAGGCAATGCTATAACCAACAAAAAAATAGGCTACGGTCGATACGCCGAAGTCAGTCAAAATTTTAACCAGCGCATTGACCTGATTCTTCTTTCGAACAGTACCCACTTCGAGAAATGCGAAGCCGGCATGCATAGCCAGCACCATAATGGCGCCGAGCAAAATAAAGAGCACGCTGCTGCTTGATTGATAATCTTCCATAAGCACCTCAAAAAATTTGAATTTTGAAGCAAGCAAGCACCATTCCAGTGCTTGCAAACCTTTTCAAATCAGTGCGCTATCAAATTCGCCATAACTGACATGCACTTTATTAGTGCAACCAAGTTAAGACACACCCCAAGTCGGTGCGACTTTAATTTGGAGCCGCCTCAGATGGCAGCAAAACCCAAAGTCGACCGCTCTGCTTCATTCGCCCCGCCTGCTCGCCCGCCTCTTTACCGAAGCCCCAGAAAAAATCTGCTCGTACAGCCCCTTTGATTGCGCCCCCTGTATCCTGCGCCATGACCAGTCGATTCATTGGTTGCACTGAGTTCGGCTGAGTCGTCGCCAAGTAAACCGGAACGCCAAGCGGCACTGAGCGCGGGTCAATGGCAATGCTGCGTTGAGCCGTCAGCGGCACACCTAGTGCGCCAACTGGTCCATCATTGCTGTTCGGCAACTCCCTGAAAAAAACATAGCTCGGATTGGCATTAAGCAAGGTATCAAGCCGGGCAGGATTGGCCCGCGCCCAAGCCTGAATCCCTTGCATTGAGGCCTCTTCGAGCTTCAACTCACCACGCTCGACCAACAAGCGGCCAATGGACTGATAAGGATGTCCGTTCTGATCGCCATAATTTAATCGCGTCATACTGCCATCGCGTAACTTGACCCGCCCTGAGCCCTGCACCTGCAGAAAAAACAGCTCAACCGCATCATCGACATAAAGTAGCGTCTTGCTCGGTAACTTGTCGCCGCGCAACTCAAGTTCAGCGCGCGACCAATAGGGCAATACTTTGTTACCTTCCAGCCGCCCCCGCACTCGCTTATTTTTTAACTCAGGGAAAACCGCAGCAAGATCAATGGTCAGCAAGTCATCGGGCACCCCACGCACCGGCTGTTCAAAACCTTTACTACGTTGGCGACTGCCGCGCAGCAATGGCTCGTAATAACCGGTCACCATGCCATTGACTCCCCCCCCCCCGCTGACAACGGCGTAGGGTTTCAGGTGTTCCTCGAAAAACCGTCGCGGATCGTGACCTAGTTTGCCATCTGCAGCTTTGGCCAGGTCGCAGACCCGCTTCCAGGCTGGACCATGTGGCTTACTCGTCATGCCGCGGCAAGAGAGAATGAATGCAGGCCAGGCAGCGCTAACGTCATCTTCCTGCCAACCTGGCAGATCGGCCCAACTCGCTGCCTGAAATGTCCTCGAAAAAACTGCCGGCGTGGTGATTTGAGCCGCCGGCTGGCAACTCTGACAAGCGACACAGGGGGAGCAAATATCTGCCAGTTGGGCGGGGGACAAAGAAGAACAGCCGACCAATACGGTGACTGCAAGGAGGACGGCGGCTTGGATTTTTTGCATGGGTTTCGTTAGAGTGCCTGAATTCAAGCCAAAGTATAGCTGCCCCAATGCCACACACACTTCAATTAGAACGCCTGATCTCCCACGCCGAAGCAGTACTCAACCGCTTTGAAGCAACACTGCCCAGTCCACCTCTCTTGCCTGACTGGCATGCCGCGATTGCTTTCCGCTGGCGTAAACGTCTGGATCGTGGCGAGCTCCAGCCCATTCGCCATCCCCACCCGATCCGCCTTGCCGACCTCAATAATATTGAGTGTCAAATGGAAAAAATAGTCGCCAACACTCGCCAGTTCGTGACGGGTAAACCGGCCAATAATGTCTTACTTACAGGCACCCGCGGCTCAGGCAAGTCTTCGCTGGTCAAAGCCGTGCTCAACGAATTCGCCACCCAGGGCTTGCGGCTGATTGAAGTCGACAAAGAGGACTTGGTTGACCTGGCCGATATCATTGACCTGATCGACGCTCGTCCTGAACGCTTCATCATCTTCTGCGATGACCTCTCTTTCGAAGCCGGTGAAACCGCGTACAAAGCACTAAAATCGGTACTCGATGGCTCAATTTCGGCACCGCCGGATAATGTATTGATTTACGCTACCTCGAACCGTCGCCATTTGATGCCCGAATATTTTTCAGAGAACCTGGAAACCAAGCGAGTCGATGACGAAATTCACCCCGGCGAGACGACCGAAGAAAAAATATCGCTCTCTGAGCGCTTTGGCTTGTGGATTTCTTTTTATCCGTTCAGCCAGGATGACTATTTAAACATCGTCAATCACTGGCTACGTTATTTAGGCGTTAGCGAAAATGTGATTGCCAACAGCCAGCGCGACGCACTGAACTGGGCGCTTGGCCGCGGCTCACGTTCGGGCCGAGTCGCCTGGCAATTTGCCCGCGACCTCGCCGGCCAACTGGCGTTACCCAGAAAGTCAGACAAGTGAGCCAAATCGTCGAAGTCGCCGCCGCCGTCATGCTGCGTGCAGAAAGCCGGGAGTTTCTATTGGCCCAACGCCCGGAAGGTAAAGCTTACGCCGGCTACTGGGAGTTCCCTGGCGGCAAACTCGAAGCCGGCGAAACAGTACGTCAAGCGCTCATCCGTGAATTACAGGAAGAGCTCGGCATTACCGCTACCGCATGCTCCCCATGGCTGACGCGGCAATTCACCTACCCGCACGCCACCGTCCGCCTGCATTTCTGGCGCGTGACCGCATGGGACGGCGAGATCGGCGTTACAGCACCACTCGAGCATGCCGCGGTCAACTGGGAAAAATGCGGCAAATCTGTCACCGTGGCGCCCATCCTGCCGGCCAACGACCCGATTCTGAAAGCGCTGGCTCTGCCGACCACAATGGCTATCACCATGGCCGAAATCGAAGGCTCCCAAGTGCAGTTGGAACGTCTGGAAAAATCACTGGCCGCCAGCCTTCGCCTGATTCTAGTGCGCGACAAAAACATGCCGACAGCGCAACGACGACACTTTGCCGAAGCGGTCATGGAACTCGCCCGTCGCTATCCCGATGCACTAGTCATGATCAGCGACAACGCTGAAATTGCCCGTCACATCAACGCCGATGGCATACACCTGTCGTCGATGAAGTTGGCAGCAACGACGCAGCGGCCAGATTTCAGGTGGGTAGGCGCGTCCTGCCATAACGCGACCGAACTGGCAAAAGCCGTGAACCTGGGTTGCGACTACGCCTTGCTCGGGGCAGTATTGCCAACACCGACACATCCCGAATTAAGCGGCCTTGGCTGGGCGGAATTTGCCCGCCTCATCGCCCACAGCCCGATACCGGTCTTTGCCCTCGGTGGCTTGCGCCACGAGATGATGGCCGAAGCACAACGACAGGGCGCCCACGGACTGGCAATGATGCGGGGCTGGTAACGCCCCAAATATCACCAAATACTGGTCCCGCCTGAGTTTATGGCTGGTCCAGACTACCGAAAGACTTCGGATAAGTGATAACCCCCCAGAGCAAACCCAGGTTGGCAATCCGTTTGCGCACTTCCAGCGTCTTGGTATCGATCACAATAAGCTCACCGGAGCGACCGCAGGCAAGAAGAATTTGCTGATCATCCGGTGTAAACGTGAAGTGCCAGCAACGCTCGCCCGTCGGGATATCCTTGATTTTCTCGTAAGACTTCGCATCAAAAACCTGCAATGTATTTTGCCGTGATGCGGCAACAAAAATACGACTTCCGCTACGATCGAAAGCAACACCATAAGGCGTTTTTCCGGTTTCGATCGTCCGCACCGGGTTGAGTTTTTGATCCAGAATCAGCAACTTGTTACCGAACTCCAGGGTCGCCACATAGGTTTTGCCATCAGGAGAAACCTTGATGCCGCGGGGGCGATCACCGAACTCAGTGGTCGGAACCGTCTTCAGCAATTTGCCGCTTTTTAAGTCGTGCACCGTAATCGTGTTATCCGCCTCGTTGGTCACGATCATTTTTTTCCCATCTGGCGAAAACTCAATGCCTTCCGTTTCTGGACCGCTGGTAATCTCCTTGAGAACCTTACCTTTTTTGATATCAACGATGGCAATACGGGCCGGCACTTTGTCGTCATCATCGTCCTCTCTCACCACTTCGCCGCCCTTTGGCGGCGGACCGCCCTTCGAACTCGGCTCATAAGTAACATAAGCCCGGCCACCCAAGACGCGTACAAACTCTGGATTTTTGCCGATTTTTACCTGCTTGAAGAGCTTGTGCGTGGCAAGGTCAATGATCGAAATATTCGCATCATCCTTGTTGGCAGTGACTAAATATTTACCGTCGGCAGTAACCCCCAGACCGCGCGGGCCTTTGGCGCCGACCTCCAATGATCCGACCAATTCCAGCGTGGCAAGATCGAGAACAGCGATACCGCCATTCTGATTGGAAAGATATGCCACCCCAGACGTCTGAGCTTGAGAAGCGAAAGACGCCCCCAGGAAACACACGGCAACACAAGTGAGTTTCAATAATTTTTTACTGAGAATCATCAACGCCATCCTCCAGTTGAGAATATTTAAGGGAGTGACACCAAGCGACAAGAGCCTAACGCGCTGCACGCTGAAAACCCGCACAACTTAGAAAGCCTCGTTATCAGCCGGGACTTCGCTGGCTTCCGTCACAGGAATCCGATAAGACTCGCTGGCCCAGCAGCCAAGGTCAATCTGCTTGCAACGCTCGGAACAAAAAGGGCGCCAGGGATTTTCTGTCGACCACAACGAGTACTCACCACACTGCGGACAGCGAACCTGACGGGTTGCCATCACAAATTACAAAAAGTGAGGTCGAAATCAACATCGCGCTCACAACCGCGCGCCTTTATTTCGCTGGTTGGCGGTTTGGTAAAACGAATATTCAGGAAATATTTATTAGCGCTGACCTCAGGAATTGCCGGATCATCAGGATTCACCATTACGCGCACCATCTGGGCCGCCGTGCCGCCCAGATTGAGTTGAAACTGACCATTGGCTGCGGCATAGCTCTTGCGCTGACCGCTTGAGCGCAGCAGACGCAGAACAATGGCCGCCGCATCGCGTAGCGGCACCAGTGGCCGGGTCCAGCCCAGCAAGGCCTCGCTCCGTATTTCGGGCAGGCGGTGCAGCCACCAATGGTAAGAGGGTAAATCGAATTCGCAGACACCACCGGGAATCGCCGCCCGACTCTTGATTCCCATCAGCCAGTCGTTATCACGCAGATATTGGCCCATTTTTCCGGTCATCGCGAGCAAGGAAGCAGATGATTGCTCGATTTCATACAACGCACCGGAAAGTGCTTCTTCGGAAATATCAGGATTATTGCGATACGCCAGCAAAGTCTGGCGCTGGCGCTCGAGCTCTTGAATCAAATCCATTTTGAGATCAGCGCGACCGGCCACCTCGAGAATCTCAAACAGGGTAACAAGCGCCGTATGGTGTTCTAGCTGACCTTCGCTCTGCGCGAAATACGCCGTCTTTTCGAACAAGTCTTCGAGACGCAACAATGTGCGGATGCGCTCGTTAAACGGGTATTCATAAGTAATCACGCAGGCGTGTCCGGGGAAACAGAAAATTACCTTAATTTTGAGCCATTTGCATGCAAATCTCAACAGCTTGCATTAGGTTTTTCGGCGGAAAGATCAAGATACTTTTGATGCAAGGCATGCACCTGCAGCACCAGACTCGCCAAGTCCGCATCATTCATGATGACATCATCCGCCACAGCCAGGCGCTGGGCACGGGTTGCCTGAGCCGCCATGATTGCCTTCACCTGATCAACCGAGAGTCCATTGCGCGCCATCACGCGCTCGATTTGCAGGCGCTCCGGGCAGTCGACCGTGACAATCCGATTGCAGCGCTGGCGGTAAGCATCGGACTCGACAAGCAAGGGCACGGCCAGAATAACGTATGGCGACTCGGCCGCCTGGCAGCGCTCGACTGAAATTTGGCGAATCAGCGGATGTAAAATCCTCTCCAGCCGGCCTCTCGCCTCCGGCTCGGTGAAAACCAGCTGACGCATTGCGGTCCGATCCAGTGCGCCGTGTGCATCGGCAACCGCCGGCCCAAATGCAGCGATCAGCGCCGGCATGGCAGCACCATTCGGCCGGGTTAGCTCATGCGCGATAGCATCGGTATCGACCAGATCCGCCCCTTTTTCAACGAAAAGTTCGGCGACGGTACTTTTGCCACTGCCGATGCCGCCAGTCAGACCGACAATATAGGCACTCATTTGCAAGTTTCGAGACTCGCTTTCGGCAACAGCTTGCCGACGGCATCGAGCAAAGTTGCTTTGGGTTCGGCCGGCCCTGTCGCCTGCAAGCTGGTCGTGCCGTCCTTCCCGGGGCGTGGTGCTAGGCGAGCCGAACGAACACCTTTTTCCTTCACCTCAGCCAACCGTTCCTGCCCGCGTTTTTCACTGGTAAAAACACCGAGTGAAATGGCGAACCGGTTGGGGCCGTCGGGAATGACAAAATAATCAGTCACGCCAAACTGCCGTAACTCACTGGTCTTTTTCTCCACCATAGCCTTGCCGGGAAGCGCCGCAATATAGACCCACCAACCATTGGCCTCTCCCCCGGCCTGCCGCCGAATGAGCTTGAAATCGGGAAATTGAGTTGCCAGCAGTGCGCTCAGGCTATCAGCCTCAACCGAAGAAAGGTTTTCCCAAGCCAGACAAACCAGGGTCGCTGAATTGATTTTACTGACCGGCTCCGGTTTACTTTCCTCGTGCAGAACAAGCTCGACCGGCTTGGCGGCTTCTGCGACTTTAGTCGGCACAACAGGTAACTCGCCACGCGAGACAATACGCATGAGCTCGGGCTGAACCTGCCTCTCAAGACGCCCACCATCCGGATTTTCCGGCTGACCAAAATAACCCTGGCCAAAAGCGTAGAACAGCATGTTGATGAGCACCAGCAGAAAAACGAGGACTTTCACCAGGTTAGCCCACTTTCGGCAAATGTTTAAGTGAGTCAGCAATCGCCGCTTCGGGATAGTCGAAATCCTCCAGTTGGCCGGAGAAATACTTGTCGTAGGAGGCCATGTCGAAATGACCATGCCCAGTCAGGCAAAACAAGATAGTTTTTTCTTCCCCGCTTGCCTTGCAGCGCAGGGCTTCGTCAATCGCAGCGCGAATAGCGTGACACGATTCCGGTGCCGGAATGATGCCTTCGGCCCGGGCGAACTGGACACCGGCTTCGAAGGTGGCCACCTGCGGCACGGCAATCGCTTCGAGCTTGCCTTCGTGCAGCAATTGAGAAACCAGCGGCGAATCGCCGTGATAGCGCAAACCGCCGGCGTGAATACCGGGCGGCATAAAGTTATGCCCGAGCGTGTACATGCGCATGATTGGCGTATATCCCGACACGTCACCGTAATCATAGGCGTAAGCACCTTTGGTCAGGGTCGGGCAGGAAGTTGGCTCAACGGCAACACAGCGTAGATGAGTCGCCCGCTTGTCGCCAGCGGCCTTGTCGGCAAGGAATGGGAAGGCAATGCCGCCAAAACTGGAGCCGCCGCCACAAGGGCCAAAAATTATGTCCGGGTAGAGCCCGATTTTATCGAACTGCTTTTTGGCTTCCAGGCCGATCACCGTCTGATGGAGCAAGACATGGTTGAGCACCGAACCTAGCGTGTAACAAGTACCGGCATCGGCGGCGGCCTCCTCGACGGCTTCGGAAATAGCCAGCCCAAGCGACCCCTGGCTATTGGGATCAGCGGCCAGTGCGGCGCGGCCGGCGTTGGTCAAATTGGTCGGGCTAGCAAAAACCTCGGCGCCCCAAGTCTGCATCATCGAGCGGCGAAACGGTTTCTGCTGGTAGCTGACATTGACCATAAAGACCCGCACCGGCAGACCGAACATCTGCCCGGCATAGGCGATTGACGAGCCCCACTGCCCCGCGCCGGTTTCAGTCGTCAGCCGTTTGGTCCCGGCCAGCTTGTTGAAATAGGCCTGCGGCACGGCAGAATTCGGTTTGTGCGAACCGGCCGGCGAACCCCCTTCATATTTGAAAAAAATCTTTGCCGGCGTCCCGAGCGCCCGCTCCAGGCCGAGCGCCCGGCATAACGGGGCCGGACGCCATTGAGCGTAAATCTGACGCACCTCTTCGGGAATGGCAATCCAGCGCTCAGCCGACATTTCCTGCTCCAGAATCGGCCCGGGGAAAATGGCGCCCATCGCCTCCGGCGACACCGGAAAACCATCGCGCCCCAGCGGCGGCGCCGGCGGGTTCGCCATATCGGCAACAACGTTATACCAGTGGGTGGGAATCTCTTCCTGTTCAAGATTGATCCGTAGTGGTGTCATTTTTTCTCCCTGAAGACAACGCCGCAAAGCCGGTAAATTACTCCAAAACCCAGAGCCAACCAAGAACCGGCCACGCCTTTGCGAGTTATCAACAGGATTTTTACCTGTTTTTCCCGGTTGACCGCGGCAATCTGCAGTGCAAGCAGGTAAAGTATGCGCGACATGAGCCCGCAGCCGCAAATCAACGTTTTACCCAGCCAAACTATGTGCTGCCATCCTGCAACCCCCTGCCCGGCAGTCAGCCGCATTGAGGTCGACTCGGCACTCACTACCGACGGTCACTTGACGTTGCAATATCGTATATTCACCCAACCGCTGGGTATCTTGCTGGCGCCTCCGCATCCACCAGGCGCCGCCGACAATCTCTGGCAACACACCTGCTGCGAAGCCTTCATTGCTGCGGTCAACCAGCCAGAATATCGGGAATTCAATTTTTCCCCCTCCCGCCAGTGGGCCGCCTATCGGTTCACTGCTTATCGGCAACGCGACACCAGCTTCTCGCCGCCGACTCATCCACAAGTCAGCCTGCGCTGCCTGCACGACAGGATCGTTCTCGATGCCGTCCTTGATAAAAGTCTGTTACCAGCCGGCCCGACACTCCAGATCGGGCTAAGTACCGTCATTGAAGCCGCTGACGGCAGTAAAAGTTACTGGGCACTGCGGCATTGCACAGCCCAACCCGATTTCCACCACTGTCAGAGCTTCGCACTGACCTTGAATACCGCGCCCCCATGACTCAATCCATCCAGTTCGGCATCGACCGCCTGATCGCCAACCCTGAACTACGCCGGCCGCTGGCTGATCGCCGCATTGCGCTCCTCGCCCATCCAGCCTCGGTCACCGCCGACCTCACCCACTCACTCGACGCCCTGGCCCGCCTGCCGGATATCAAGCTGACCGCCGCCTTCGGCCCACAACACGGCCTGCGCGGCGACAAGCAAGACAACATGGTCGAATCGCCAGACTTCCTCGACCCGCAACACGGCATCCCGGCATTCAGTTTGTATGGCGAAGTTCGCCGCCCGAGCGCGGCCATGATGGCGACCTTCGACGTGCTACTCGTCGACTTGCAGGATCTCGGCTGCCGCATTTATACGTTCATCACAACGCTGCGCTATGTTCTTGAAGCCGCTGCCGAACACGGCAAATCGGTCTGGGTACTCGACCGCCCCAACCCTGCTGGCCGCCCAATCGAGGGGCTGAGCCTACATCAAGGCTGGGAAAGCTTCGTCGGCGCCGGCGCCATGCCGATGCGCCACGGCCTGACCATGGGCGAACTGGCACGCTGGTTCATTGCCACCCTGAAACTTGATGTCGATTGCCAGGTCATCACCATGCGTGGCTGGCAACCCGACGCCCCCCCCGGCTATGGCTGGCCGCTGGGCGAACGAAGCTGGATCAATCCCAGCCCCAATGCGCCCAATCTGTCGATGGCCCGCGCCTACGCCGGCACAGTCATGCTCGAAGGTACAAACTTGAGTGAAGGGCGCGGCACCACCCGCCCGCTAGAACTATTCGGCGCGCCGGACATCAACGCCCACACCGTACTCGCTGAAATGCAGGCATTCGCACCGCGCTGGCTAGCCGGCTGCAAATTGCGTGAAATCTGGTTTGAGCCGACCTTCCACAAACACGCCGGCAAACTATGCAACGGTCTGCAAATCCACGTCGAGGATACCAGCTACGATCACGCCAGCTTCCGCCCCTGGCGCCTGCAGGCACTGGCCTTCAAAGCCATCCGCCGGCTCTACCCCGATTACGCCCTGTGGCGTGACTTCGCTTATGAATACGAACACGACCGCCTGGCCATCGATTTGATTAACGGCTCAACACTGCTGCGCGACTGGGTCGACGATTCGCACAGCGAAGCCAATGAGCTTGATGACAGGGCTTTGGCTGATGAACAGGCCTGGCATGAACAGACGGCAGGATTCAGGCTGTATCGCTGACACTGTTTCTACAAAGCCCGCCATCAGCCATATGCCTGATGGCGGGCAAAATCAGGTGCGGCAAAACCTGCGAGCCAAGTGAGCCAAAGCCGATCAGGACGACTCAGTCCTTAACCACCATTCGGCGGCACCTTGGCGGCTGGCTTGCGGCCCGGCGCGGCGGGCGGCGCGTAACCGGCAATTCGGCACTGAATGCCCTCAATCGGTTTGCCATCCTTAAACGTCGTCACACTACATTTGGAGATCTCACCCTGAGCTGAAAGCTCCATCAGGGAGACGCGCACCTGCTCAAGCGGAATGCCTGTTGCTGCCGCAATTTCCGAATCGAGTAGCTGTCCATGCTTCTTCAGGTGTTGGAGAACCGTAACGGTATGCATCTCGAATCCTTTAGCAAAAATAGTCACATGGACCGGCGCTGCTCGCAAACTGCTAACAACAAGCCATAAAGCAAAAAGCCCACTCCGGGGAATGGGCTAATTACCTGAATCCTTGGTGGCCAATCGCGGAATCGAACCACGGACACGCGGATTTTCAATCCGCTGCTCTACCAACTGAGCTAATTGGCCAAAACGAGGGCGCATTATAGCCACCTCATTCGCACTCCGCAACTAAAAAGAGTATCAATCCCGCTTTTCCAGAAGAATCAGATCAAGGACCGATCGGCGGCGACTGACGATAGAGTTCGGAAAAATCATCAGGCATGGGGAGTGGTGGGGGTGGCAGGCGCCAGACGGCGAAAACAACGCGTGCGATGGCACCTTGGCCACGAGCATTCGGCCGCAAAGTAGCCTTGGCGTCATGCTGCATGGCAATTTCTTGAACGATTGCCAAACCCAGCCCACTGCCTTCGGCGGCTGAATCTTCGGCGCGGTAGAAGCGCTCAAAGACCAACTCGGATTGTGCTTCGGTGATACCAATGCCGTTATCCTCAACCTCGAGAATCACGGCATCGCGATTTGCCAGTATTCGACACGTCACATGACCGCCGGATGGCGTGTAACGCAAAGCATTGTCAAGCAGGTTTTTGGCCAGCTCACGTAGAAGAAAAGCATTGCCGCTGATCATCGCAGCGCCTTCCGATTCATAGCCGAGATCGATTTCTTTCTCCAGCGACAGCACAACCCAGTCTTCGACAACCTCGCGCATCAACAACCCGAGATCAAGCGGTTCATGCCGTTGTTGTGCCGATTCAACCGCCTCCGTTCGCGCCAGGGTCAGCAACTGATTGACTAGGCGTCCAGCGCGGTCGACGCCCATGGCAATCTGGCGCAAGGCATGGCGCAACGAGTCCGGGTCCGATTCACGCATAGCAAACTGCGCCTGAGTTTTCAGCCCCGTCAACGGCGTACGCATTTGATGCGCGGCATCGGCAACGAAACGCTGTTGCGCTTCGACGTTTTTTTTCATCCGCTCAAGCATTTCGTTGAAGGCCTCAACCAGGGGTTCAAGCTCCTCCGGCACTCGCCGGGTGGCAATCGGCGAAAGATCCGCCGGATCGCGCGTTTCGATTGTTTTGCGCAAGCGGGTCAGCGGACGCAAGCCGCGCGACAACCCGAACCAGACCAGCATGACCGCCAACGGGATGATGATGAATTGCGGCAGAATGACGCTGGCGACAATCTTGTTGGCCAACTGGTTGCGCTTTTCCGTCGTCTCGGCGACTTCGACAATCACCCAGCGCTCTTTTGGCATCTGCGCATCAGCCAGAAACGTATAGGCAAAGCGTAAATCCTGACCATTGAACTCAGCATCCCGTAGATAGAGTTCGCCGGGAATAATCTCATCGTCGGCGAACTTGGTCTGAATTGGGAGCTCCTTGTCTCCTGCAAGGTACTTGCCGTCTCGGGTCACAACATGAAAATAAACGCTGTCTGTTTCGTCGGCGCGAAGCAGTGCCCGGGCCGATGACGGCAAAGTAAGCACCGGCTTGCCATTCACCAATTTAACCTGGCGGGCAATCGCCGAGACATGCTCGCGAAGCGCCTGGTCATAGGGGAAATTTGCCACGTTATTGGCGAAATAATGCGTGAAGGCGATGCTCAACGGCCAGACAAACAGTAATGGCGCCAACATCCAGTCAAGTATCTCGCCGAACAACGAACGTTCGGTCTCATGCCCGGCAGACGGAGCGTTACTCGCCTTGCGGTCGTTCAAGGCAATAACCCAAGCCGCGCACTGTGGCAATTTTTACGCCGCCCAACTCCAGCTTTTTGCGCAGGCGATGGACATAAACCTCGATCGCATTATGGCTGACCTCTTCGCCCCAGCCACACAGATGATCGACCAATTGGTCTTTGCTCACCAAACGCCCCATTCGTGTCAGGAGCACCTCCAGCAAACCGACTTCACGGGCCGACAGATCAAGCGCCTGCCCCTGGATTTGCGCCACACGGCCGACCTGATCGTAAGTCAGCTGGCCGCACTGAATGGTTGGCGTCGTTCCCGCCGAACGTCGCGTCAGCGCTCTGACGCGGGCCTCAAGCTCGGCCAGCTCGAAGGGTTTAACCATGTAATCGTCAGCCCCGAGATCCAAACCTTTGACCCGATCACCGGTGCCGTCAAGTGCTGTCAGGATCAATACCGGCAAGGGCGAGTTCCGCGCCCGCACGCGCTTCAGTACGTCGAGTCCGGAAAGCTTGGGCAGACCAAGATCAAGAATCAGTAAATCGTAGGCCACAGTCAGCAACGCCGTATCAGCTTCTAGACCATTTGGCGCCCAATCGACGGCGTATCCCCCCTGACGCAAGGAGCGCGACAGACCATCTGCAATGATGGCATCGTCTTCAGCTATGAGTATGCGCATTTATCCACTTTGCCAATGACGGCGTAAGATTTTTGTAAGCCTGCTGCATTATTCTGCGCCGGCTGTTCTCCTTTTATGGTCTTCGGAGTCTGCGGCCGATGTCGCAACTCAGGGGGTGGCCCGATCCTGCACTGGGTAGCCCCCTACCATTTTTTCCCTAAAACTCTGCGAGTCTAACAAATAATCTGCCCGGCGTTACCTGCGGCGTACAAACACGCCCATTTTTCGGAATGCTGCGGTCAACCGTAAAATCCGGCCGAAAATCAGGATCGGCATAGGGGGCCGCTATTATGACCGCCCCCCCACGCTCGGTCGCCCTCACGCAGTTGCACTTCACTTCGCTCAGCTCACGGGAGGACTTCCACCTCCAAGATCGCGCCCATACTAGACGCACGCGCAAAAAAGCCCGGATCGAAATCCGGGCTTTTTATTAACCGCAATAAACTTTGTCGCTTAGTGACCGCTCGAGGCAGAGGCGCCGACACCGGTTTCGGAACGGGTTTTCTGATCCGGGAACAAGGCGCGTTCTTTCTTGGCCTGCTCGCTGTTATCCAGAACCGAAACCAGCCAGATCGTAACAAAGGCAAGAGTCATCGAGAACAGGCAAGGCGAGGTATAGGGGAACAATGCCGACCCCTTGGCGTTACCGAGAACGGCTTCCCAGATAGACGGAGAAACGACGGTCAGACCAACCGATGAAGCCAGACCAACGAACCCGCCGACGACAGCACCCTTGGTCGTACAGTCTTTCCACAGCACGGACATAAAGAGCACAGGGAAATTAGCAGAGGCGGCAATAGCAAAAGCCAGGGAGACCATGAAAGCGATGTTCTGCTTTTCAAAGGCGATACCCAGAACCACGGCAACCACGCCCAGACAGAGGGTGGTAATACGAGAAACACGTAGCTCGGAAGCAGAGTCGGCATTGCCTTTCTTGAACACGGTAGCGTACAAGTCATGCGACACAGCAGAAGCGCCGGACAGTGTCAGGCCAGCAACCACGGCCAGAATCGTTGCAAATGCCACCGCCGAGATGAAGCCGAGGAAAACGTTACCGCCGACCGCATTTGCCAAGTGAATAGCAGCCATGTTATTACCACCGATCAGGCCACCCTTGGCATCAAGAAATTCCGGATTGGTAAGAACAAAGGTGATTGCACCGAAACCGATGATGAAGGTCAGGATGTAGAAATAACCGATCCAGGTCGTTGCCCAAAACACAGACTTGCGAGCTTCCTTGGCATTCGGCACGGTGAAGAAGCGCATCAGGATGTGCGGCAGACCAGCGGTACCGAACATCAAGGCCATACCGAAGGAGATAGCAGAAATCGGATCCTTAACGAAGTTACCCGGCCCCATGATGGACAGCCCCTTAACAGCTGCCGCCGCAGTGACATCAACAGTCGCCGCATCAGCCCCCGCCTTGACAGCTTCGGCAGTCAGCACCTTGGCAGCAAGCAAAGACTTAACCTCAACCGCTTTAGCAAACATCGCCTCCGGGCTAAAACCAAACTTGGCAAGTACCATGAAAGCCATGAAGGAAGCGCCACAAAGCAGCAGACAAGCTTTGATGATCTGCACCCAAGTGGTTGCAGTCATACCGCCGAACAACACATAAACCATCATCAGTGAACCAACGATGACCACCGCCATCCAGTAATCAAGGCCAAACAGCAGCTTGATCAACTGACCGGCACCAACCATCTGAGCGATCAGGTAGAAGGCAACCACAATCAGCGTGCTGGTTGCCGCAAAGGTGCGGATTGGTGTCTGCTTGAAGCGATAGCCCGCAACGTCGGCAAAAGTGAATTTACCCAGGTTGCGCAGACGTTCGGCCATCAGGAAGGTAATCACCGGCCAGCCGACCAGGAAGCCGATGGAGAAAATCAAGCCATCGTAACCACTTGCCATAACAGCGGCCGAAATACCCAGGAAAGATGCGGCAGACATGTAGTCGCCAGCGATCGCCAAGCCATTCTGAAAACCAGTGATGCCACCACCGCCGGTATAGAAGTCAGCCGCCGATTTGGTCTTGGCCGCTGCCCATTTGGTAATGAACAGGGTGCCGATAACAAAGGCGACAAACATGATAATTGCCGTCCAGTTGGTTGCCTGCTTTTCAGCCTGACCGAGGTCAGCACCCGCGGCATAAACAGCACCAGCCGCAGCCAGCAGAGCAATTGCCCCCAGCAGTTGCTTCATAGGGTTTGCCATTATTTGGCCTCCTTGATGATTTCTTCTTTAATCATGTCGAACTCACCATTTGCGCGCCGGACATAGATGCCGGTAATAATGATGGTAAAAGCGATGACAGCGACCCCGATAGGAATGCCAACCGTCATCACGCCGGTGCTACTCAGCGGTTGCGCAAGAAACGCCTTATCAAAGGCAATCAAGGCGATAAAGCCATAGTACACAACCATCATGAGCGCTGTCATGATCCAGCTATAAGTACTGCGGGTAGTAACCAGTTGTTGGTATTTCGGGTTAGCCCGAATCTTTTCGTAAATGTTAACTTGCATTGATTTGCTCCTCAAATTTTTGGTTATAGAGGCATTGCTGCAGGATGCAATTTAGACGCCATGACTTACAAACAACTTACAGATCATTTATTGATCAAAAATTGATTTCAACACCCCTCATCGTGCAGAACCCACCCGAAAAAATCCCCGCTTAAAGCGGTAATGCCGTTCAGTTAAGGCTCATTTTTCAGATATTTGATGGCATAACGTTCGGGCTGGATTAACAGGGTTCAACGACAGCACAATTCTGGCATCGACATTCTGACGACAGTCAGGAACACCGGTTTTGGTTTTGACCGGCAGCCCGTCTGGCAAACAAAGTTCGGCAGGGTCGGGGATGGCGATGTTGGGCGGAGCGGTAGCGCCAATGCGGCCGATGCGGCAAAAGCACCTCCTGGAGATGCCGGCGCGACACCTGCACCAACCACCAAGCCAGTCCTAATACCCTGCCCCGCTGTCCTGATGGGCAACACGGCATGCTGAGTATTTTACGAAGCGGGTGTTGCGGCCCGGGTAAGCCCAAAGCGTACCCGAGACTAGTTCAGGAAAACAGCCGGGCCAGTTCTTCGCCGGGTTCCGGGGCGCGCATGAAGGCTTCGCCGACGAGGAAGGCATTGACTTGGCGGCGGCGCATCAGGGCGACATCGGCGGCGCTGACAATGCCACTTTCGGTGACGACAATGCGCTCGTCGGGGATGCGTTCGAGCAGATCGAGCGTGGTCTGCAGCGTGACCTCAAAGGTACGCAGGTTGCGGTTATTGATGCCGAGTAGCGGTGTTTTCAGCTGCAGCGCGGCATCGAGCTCTTCGCCGTTATGGACCTCGACAAGCACAGCCATGCCGTAGCCGTGAGCCTGGGCTTCAAGGTTTTGCATTTGCGAGAGGCTGAGGGCTGCGGCGATGAGCAGGATGCAGTCGGCGCC
>CAZLPR010000014.1:0-15603 GCA_964561415.1 uncultured Dechloromonas sp.
GCCGGTGTTCCGGCGGGCGGTTTGCCGAGAATCGGCAGCAACTCCTGGCTGCCCGCCATAAAAATGGCCCAGTAAAGGAAAATTGCCAGGGCAAAGTTGGCGAATGGACCGGCCGCAACAATGACGCTGCGCTTGCCGACCGACTGTCGGTTGAAAGCCCGATGCTGTTCCTGAGGAGACACTTCACCTTCGCGCTCATCAAGCATTTTGACGTAACCGCCAAGCGGGAAAAGACTGATCGCCCATTCCGTCTGATCGCGTCCTAGTCGTTTTTGCCAAAGCATGCGGCCAAAACCAATAGAAAAACGCAGTACTTTGACGCCACAAAAACGCGCGGCAAGGTAGTGTCCCAGCTCATGAATAAAGATCAGAATACAAAGCGCAACGAGAAACGCGGCGAGGTAGAAAGGGAGTTCACTCACGAAAAACGTTTTTCCAAAATCATCTGGCTGGCCAGGCGACGCGCTTCAATATCGGCCGCTAGCACGTCTTCCAGACTGCCTTCCGGGCGGGCCGGCAAGGCGGCCAACAGGGCTTCATTGAGCCGGGCAATTCCCAGAAACGATAGACGGCCATCGAGGAAAGCAGCAACGGCAACTTCGTTGGCCGCATTCAAAATAGCTGATGCCGTACCGCCTTCGCGCAAAACATCATAAGCCAGTTGCAAGCAGCGAAAGCGTTCAAAATCCGGCTCAAAAAAGTCAAGACGAGCGATCTTGAACAGATCAAGCGGCTCAACCCCCGCCGCAACCCGTTCCGGATAAGCCAAGGCATATGCGATAGGCGTCCGCATGTCCGGATTGCCCAGTTGCGCCAGCACCGAGCCATCGGCGTATTGCACCGCTGAATGGATGACGCTTTGCGGATGCACGACAACCTGAATCATTTCAGGCGGTGCGGCAAAAATCCAGTGAGCCTCGATGACCTCCAGACCCTTGTTCATCATCGTCGCTGAATCAACCGATATCTTTCGCCCCATGACCCAGTTCGGATGCGCGCAGGCTGCATCTGGAGTAACGCCGGAAAGTTCGGCCAATGGCGTATTGCGAAAGGGGCCGCCGGAGGCGGTCAGAAGAATTTTTTCGACGCCACAAGCGGCCAATCCACGACCGAAATCGGCGGGAAGCGACTGAAAAATGGCATTGTGTTCACTGTCGACCGGCAGCAAGGTCGCACCATGCTGGCGCACCGCGTGCATGAATAGTTCGCCGGCCATGACTAATACTTCCTTGTTGGCCAACATGAGTTTCTTGCCAGCCCGAGCCGCTGCCAGCGTCGGCTCCAGGCCGGCGGCACCGACAATGGCCGCCATCACCGAATCGACCTCCGGTAGCGATGACATTTCAATTAACGCATCGACACCGAATTTAACCTCAGTCAACAAGCCGGCCGTTCGACAACGTTCAGTTAATTGAGCCGCTAAGCCGGCATCGCGAAGAACCGCAAACTGCGGTCTGAATTCCAGGCATTGGGCAAACAAGCTGTCGATTTGACGATGTGCACACAGGGCGAAAGCGCGATAACGGTCTGGATGGCGACGAATAACGTCCAGCGTACTGACCCCAATCGACCCGGTGGAACCGAGCACGGTAACATTCTGAATTTTCATAAGCCGAATTAGACCACGAGCAACCAGAATAAGGCGACGACAGGCAAGGTCGAAGTCAGGCTGTCGATACGGTCGAGTATGCCACCGTGTCCTGGCAGAACGTTACTACTGTCCTTGACGCCTGCCTTGCGTTTCAGCAGTGATTCGTAAAGATCACCAACAATACTGATCGTCGTCAGGCCAATCAGCACCAGCACCCATAGCCACCATGACAACAGTTCGAGGGAGAAAATCTGACGAATCACCAAACCATAAATAATCACGCCGACACCTGCGCCAATCGCCCCTTCCCAAGTTTTTCCTGGGCTGATTGAAGGCGCCAGCTTGTGCTTGCCAAAGGCTTTACCCGAAAAATAAGCCGCAATATCGGCCATCCAGACCACGGCAAAAATTGCGAGCAGCGCAGCGGGGCCAAGAATGCGTAGTTGCACCATCGCCAGCCAGGTCGGGATCAATACGACAGCACCGACCAGCAAGCCGCCAATACCGACCAGTGACCATTTTTTTTGCAGCCAGAACGGCATGACCAGACACCAAAATAAAGCGGCAATCGCGTAAATCGCCAAGACCCAGCCCTGGGCCGGGCTAGCTACAGCCGTCGCGCCAATGGCTTCGGGAGCCAGCAGGGAGATGCTGGCGCAAATCAGCGCCGTCAGAAAACCCAATAATCGGCGCGGCGTATTGCGCCAGCCGAGCAAGCCCCCCCACTCCCAGGCGCCGATGCCGATAAAGGCGGCAACCGCCAGCGCCCAGTAAGACTGGGGTAGATAAAACATCGCGGGCAGCAATAGCCCGACTAAAACAAGTGCAGTAATTACCCGGGTTTTAAGCATTCGGCTTTTCGATGAGCTGCTCACTGGTCCGACCAAAACGGCGCTCACGTTGCTGGTAAGAAACGATCGCCTTGTCGAACTCTGCAGTATCGAAATCAGGCCACAGGGTCGGGGTGAAATAGAGTTCGGTGTAGGCGAGCTGCCAGAGCAGAAAATTGCTGATCCGCTGCTCGCCGCCGGTACGAATAAACAGATCCGGTTCGGGGGCGAAATTCATCGAAAGATATGACTCGAGATCCGACTCGCTCCAGGCATCGCATTTTTCCGGTTGCGCCGCCAACATCTGATTTACCGCCTGCGTAATATCCCAACGCCCACCGTAGTTAGCGGCGATGGTCAGATCAAGACGGGTATTGCCAGCGGTTTTTTCTTCGGCCTGACGGATCAGTTCGCGCAAGCGCGGCTCGAAGGGTGCGAGATCACCGATCACCCGTAAACGTACGCCATTGCGGTCGAGTTTCTCGACTTCCTGCTCGAGCGCTTTGACGAACAGTTGCATCAGCAACGTCACCTCATCTTGCGGTCGACGCCAATTTTCGGATGAAAATGCGAACAGGGTCAGATACTGAACGCCGCGCTCAAGGCAAGCGCGGACCATTTCACGGAGCAGTTCGACGCCTTTAACATGGCCCGCGACGCGTGGCAGAAAACGTTTTTTTGCCCAGCGCCCGTTACCATCCATGATCACCGCAACGTGGCGTGGCACAGCCGCCACTTCAGGAAGATGTCGTGTCGAACTGGAAAAGATAGCCATTCCGCTGGCGATCAGCTCAAAAAGGCGTTCAAACCTGCATCAACTCGGCCTCTTTGAGGGCGAGCATCTTATCGACTTCAGCGACATAACGATCGGTCAGCTTCTGGATATCATCCTGCGTCTTGCGCTCGTCGTCCTCAGGGATTTCATGCTTTTTAAGCGCGTCTTTAAGTTGCGTATTGGCATCGCGGCGCAGATTACGAATCGCCACCTTGGCACTTTCGCCTTCATTTCTGACCACCTTGATCAAATCACGGCGACGCTCTTCGGTGAGTGCCGGCATCGGGACGCGGATCAAATCGCCTTGCGAAGCCGGATTGAGGCCGAGATCGGAATCACGGATAGCTTTTTCGACCTTGGAGGCCATATTCTTTTCCCAAGGCTGGACGCCAATCGTCCGCGCATCAACCAGCGTGATATTGGCGATCTGATTAATCGGCACCATAGAGCCGTAGTAATCGACCTGAATATGGTCAAGCAAGCCGGTATGCGCACGGCCGGTACGAATTTTCTGGAGGTCGTTTTTCAACGATTCCAGCGACTTTTGCATCTTGCTTTCAGATATGTTCTTAAGTTCTGCAATCATCATTTTTCTCAACAATAGACCAACGTACCTTCATCTTCGCCACAGACCACGCGCTTCAGCGCCCCAGCCTTAAAGATGGAAAATACATTAATCGGCAATTTTTGATCACGACAGAGTGCGAAAGCTGTCGCATCCATCACGGCCAGATTTCTCGAGATAACGTCATTGAAACTGATTTTGTCAAACCGCGTTGCAGACGGATCTTTTTTGGGATCGGCTGTGTAAATCCCGTCCACCTTGGTTGCCTTGAGGACAATATCTGCACCAATTTCCGAACCGCGCAGTGCTGCAGCAGTATCAGTCGTGAAAAACGGGTTACCGGTGCCGGCACCAAAAATGACGATTTTTCCTTCTTCCAGATAACGAATCGCCTTGCCACGAATATAGGGCTCAACCACTTGCTCGATATTGAGTGCCGACTGAACCCGGGCATTCAAACCGCATTGACGCATCGCATCGGACAACGCCATGGCGTTCATCACCGTCGCCAGCATGCCCATGTAATCGGCTGTCGCCCTGTCCATCCCGGTAGCTGTACCGGCCATGCCACGGAAAATATTGCCCCCACCGATGACCACACCGATTTCCACACCCAGATCAGCGACTGCCTTGATCTCTCCGCAAATACCCGCGATAGTCTGCGGGTTGATGCCGTAGGCGTCATCGCCCATCAAGGCCTCACCAGAGAGTTTTAGGAGAATCCGCTTGTATTTGGGCGTGGTCATCGACGTTTCCTTGCTAATTACTTCTTGGCAGCAGCAGCAGCGGCTTGAGCAGCGACTTCAGCAGCGAAGTCGTCAACTTTCTTCTCAATGCCTTCACCCACCACGAAAAGCGAGAAGCCAACGACAGAGGCGTTCTTGCTCTTCAGCAGCTGTTCAATCGTTTGCTTGCCATCGGCAGCCTTGACGAAAACCTGACCGAGCAGGGTAACGTCCTTCAGATACTTCTGAACCGTACCCTCGGCGATTTTTTCCAACATCGCTTCCGGCTTGCCGGCTTCGCGGGCTTTTTCAATGGCGATACGACGCTCGGTTTCCAGCAACTCAGCAGAAACACCGCTTGCATCAAGCGACTTCGGCTTGGAAGCAGCGATGTGCATCGCCAGATCCTTGGCTAGTTGCTCGTCGCCACCCACCACATCAATCACGACGCCGATTTTGGAGCCGCCATGGACGTAGGAAGTGAGTTGGCCTTTGGCTTCGAAACGAACAAAGCGACGTAGCGACATATTTTCGCCGATCTTGCCAACCAGTGCGGAGCGAGTGGACTCAACAGTACCCTCGCCCATCGGCAGCGCCGAGAGCGCAGCCACATCGGCCGGATTATTGTTTGCCACCAGTTCAGCGCATCCCTTGGCGAGCGCGATAAATTCGTCGTTCTTGGCCACGAAATCGGTTTCGCTATTGACTTCAACCATGGCGCCGAGCTTGCCATCAGCCGAAATATGCAGTGCAACAATGCCTTCTGCAGCGATACGGCTAGCCGCCTTGCTTGCCTTGTTGCCAAGTTTGACGCGAAGAATTTCTTCCGCCTTGACCATGTCGCCATCGGCTTCGGTCAATGCCTTTTTGCATTCCATCATCGGTGCATCGGTCTTGCCGCGCAGTTCTGCGACCATGCTTGCGGTAATTGCCGCCATACTTATCTCCTGAGCTTATAAAACAGGCGGAGCATAACGCCCCGCCGTTACCACTTTATTGTGCTGCGGCTTCCTGAACTTCAACGAACTCATCATCGCCACCGGCGGCAGCAACAATTTCATGAAGCACCTGGCTACGGCCTTCGAGGATCGCATCAGCGATACCGCGAGCGTACAACTGAATAGCGCGTGAGGAGTCGTCGTTACCAGGAATGACGTAGGAAACGCCAACCGGAGAGTGGTTGGTGTCAACCACGCCGATAATAGGAATAGACAACTTGCCTGCTTCGGTAATTGCAATTTTGTGATAGCCAACGTCGATGACGAAGATAGCATCCGGCAAGCCGGTCATATTCTTGATACCGCCGATGGATTTTTGCAGTTTTTCAAGTTCGCGGCGGAAGGTCAGCGCTTCTTTCTTCGGCATGCGCTCCAGATCACCGGCTTCAACAGCCAGTTCCAGTTCCTTCAAACGATTAATCGACGTGCGAACCGTCTTGAAGTTGGTCAGCATGCCACCCAGCCAGCGCTGGTCAACGTAGGAAGCGCCGGCGCGCAGCGCTTCTTCGCCGATGATTTCACGGGCCTGACGCTTAGTGCAAACGAACAGCACATTACCGCGATTAGCTGACAGCTTTTTGACGAAAGAAACCGCTTCGTTGTATTTGGCTAGGGTTTGCTCAAGATTAACGATGTGAATCTTGTTGCGGGCACCGAAGATATAAGGTGCCATTTTCGGACACCAGAAACGGGTTTGGTGGCCAAAGTGAATACCGGCCTCCAGCATTTGACGCATGGTTATGGACATAATAAAACTCCTTAAGGGTTGAGCCTCCATCCGCCGGAAACGCGCGCCATTATTGAATTCTGGCACGCACCCTTATTCAGCGAATGTGTGAATTTTGGTTGCGCGCATTCTGCACACAACCGCTCTTTTCGACCATGATGGCCGAGAAAAACCTAACGATTATAGCAGCAGATATGGCACTCCGAAAGCCCAAGCGACGCCCAGAGCCAATGCATGACCGGTGACGGGGGCCAATCAGGGTTAATAACCGTTCTGTTTGAGCGCCAGCAATTGCAGCATTCGCGCCAGATAGGGTTGCCAATCGGGCATTTGCAGATCAAAGTCGGCCTCCAGGCGGCTGCAGTCGAGGCGTGAATTTGCTGGGCGGCAAGCCGGGGTTGGATATTCAGCAGTCGCAATTGCCTTGATCGCCGCCGGCTTGAGGGCTAGATCAAAGCCCGGCATCTGTCCGGCCAGATCAACAATCGTCCGCGCAAACTCACACCAGCTAACAGGGCGAACCGCGGCCAGATGATAAAGACGATTTTCACCCTTTTCGAGCCGTTGACCGCGGCGCAGCATGGCTAACACGACCCCACTGACTGTCGCGATCATTGCCGCCGGCGTCGGTGAACCAATTTGATCATCGACGACACTTAAAGCGTCTTTCTCACGCGCCAGGCGCAGAATGGTCTTGACGAAATTACCGCCACGCGCCCCGAAGACCCAACTGGTACGAAAGATGAGCGACTGCCCGCCAACGGCACGAATCGCTTCTTCGCCAGCCAGCTTCGTCCGGCCATAAACACTTTGCGGCGAAGTAGCATCGGTTTCGAGATAGGGGCCGGATTTTTTACCGTCGTAGACATAATCCGTCGAATAATGAACCAGCAAAGCGCCCAATTTAGACGCTTC
This sequence comes from uncultured Dechloromonas sp., assembly GCA_964561415.1. GTDB lineage: Bacteria > Pseudomonadota > Gammaproteobacteria > Burkholderiales > Rhodocyclaceae > Azonexus. The sequence goes on from CAZLPR010000014.1 coordinate 7,127, forward strand.
TTCGGCCAGCACACCCGGTGCTTCTGCGTTGATGCGCCGGGCCAGATCAGGCTCTGACTCGGCTTTATCCACCGCAGTATAAGCACTGGCATTGACGATAAGCGATGGCTTAATTTCACGAACCATGGAACGAATCTGGTCCGGATCAGCCAAATCGCACTCGGCACGGCCACACGCCACCACGGGTCCATGCGGTGCCAGCGAACGCTGCAACTGCCAGCCAACCTGCCCATCCTTGCCCAACAAAAGAGTACTCATTGTGACGTTTTTCAAAAGTAAGGCGTCAAGTATGCCATTTCCGGCGGCCCTGGCTTTGAGAAACAGTGCCCGTCATTTATCCTTCGCCCTCCCCCAAAGATAAACAGAACAGCCATGAGCATTAGCATCAAGACCCCGGAAGAAATCGAAAAAATGCGTGTTGCGGGGCGATTGGCCTCTGAAGTGCTCGATTACATCGAGCCTTTTGTCAAAGTCGGCGTCACGACAGAAGAACTCGATCGCCTCTGCCACAACTACATGGTCAACGTGCAGCAATGCATTCCGGCGCCATTGAATTACGCGCCTTCCGGCTACAACCCTTATCCGAAGTCGATCTGCACATCAATTAATCAGCAGATATGTCACGGCGTGCCAAGTGATCGCGCCCTGAAAAACGGCGACATCATCAACCTCGACATCACAACGATCAAAGCGGGTTATCACGGCGATACCAGTCGGATGTTTGTCGTCGGCGAAGCCAGTATCCAGGCCAAGCGGCTCTGTGAAATCACCTTCGAATGCATGTGGCTCGGCATCTCCGTTGTTCGCCCTGGCGCCTTTCTCGGCGACATTGGCGCAGTCATCCAGAAATACGCCGAGAAAAGTGGCTATTCAGTCGTGCGCGAGTTCTGCGGCCATGGCATTGGCAGCAAATTTCACGAAGACCCCCAGGTTTTACACTATGGCAAAGCCGGCACCGGCCCCAGGCTCGAACCCGGCATGATGTTCACCATCGAGCCGATGATCAACGCCGGCAAGGCCGCCATCCGTGAAATGGGCGATGGCTGGACGATTGTAACCAAGGATCGCAGCCTCTCGGCGCAATGGGAACACACGATTCTGGTGACTGAAACCGGCTATGAAATCATGACGCTTTCGGCCGGCAGCCGTCCAAAACCGGAATGGATTCGCTAATGACAACCGAAGTCGCCGCGCTGCGTGCCGAAGTCAAAACCAATCAACGGCTCCTGCAACAACATTACGAGCAAACCGGTGATGCCGGCAGTCTGCTTCAACTACGGACTGAACAGGTCGACACCATTCTTCGCAAACTGTGGGCCAGCCTTGACTTTCCCAGCACGCTAGCCCTCGCTGCCGTCGGCGGTTACGGTCGCGGCGAACTCTTTCCAGCTTCTGATATCGACCTGCTTATTTTGCTCCCCAAGGAAGCCGACGGCACGCTAGAAGCAAAGCTGGAACGACTGGTTGGCTATTTCTGGGACATTGGCCTGGAAATTGGCCACAGCGTCCGCACCGTTCAAGAATGCCTGGACGAAGCCGGCAATGACATTACCGTACAGACCTCGCTGCTTGAAGCACGTTTATTGGTCGGTCACCAAAAGCTGTTTTCCAGCTTTGAGAAACGCCTGCGCGGCAACCTCGACCCGCTAATCTTTTTCGAAGCCAAGCGTCTTGAGCAACAGGAACGCTATCTGCGATTTAACGAAACACCGTATAGCGTTGAACCAAACTGCAAGGAATCGCCCGGCGGCTTACGTGATCTGCAAGTTATTTTCTGGATTGCCCAAGCCGCCAACTACGGATCAAGCTGGGCCGATCTAGCGAAAAATGGCTTTTTGACGCACGAAGAAATGACGCATGGCGAAAAGTGCGAGGATCTGCTGCGCCACCTGCGCATACGCCTGCACTTTACGGTCGGTCGCCGCGAAGACCGGCTGCTGTTTGATTACCAAAGCACACTGGCCGACCAGTTCGGCTTTACCGCGACACCGGGACGACGCGCCTCCGAGCAACTGATGCAGGGCTATTACCGCAACGCCAAAGCCATCACGCTGCTCAACACGATTCTCCTCCAAAATATGGGGGCGGCGCTGGCCCCCGAAAGCGAACAACAACCCCAATCACTTGACGAGAACTTTCAGTCAGTGGGCAACCTGCTCGACATCCGCGACGAGAACCTGTTTGAACGCAACCCGGCCGCCATTTTCGACAGCTTCCTCGCCATGCAGGAAAGCCATGAGTTACATGGCATGTCGGCCAGAACGCTGCGTGCCTTGTGGCGAGCTCGTGAATTGATCACCCCGGAATTCCGCGCCAACCCGCAACACCGTGCCGCCTTCCTCCATCTATTTCAAAGCCCGGCCGGCGTCGTGCACGAATTCCGGCGCATGAACCAGCTCGATATTCTGGGCACTTATCTTCCCGCCTTTGGCCGCATTGTCGGCCAGATGCAGCATGACCTATTTCATGTTTACACGGTCGACCAGCATATCTTGCAGGTTTTGCGCAATCTTCGTCGCTTCACGATGAGCGAGTTTGCCCACGAATATCCCTTGTGCTCGCGCACCATCATCGAACTTGATCGCCCCTGGCTGCTTTATATCGCCGCCATTTTTCACGACATCGCCAAGGGTCGCGGCGGCGACCACTCCGAACTCGGCACGGCTGATGCTGGCGAGTTTTGCCAGCAACACGGGCTGGATGCGGAAGATACCGAATTGATTGTCTGGCTGGTGCGCAATCATCTGGTGATGTCGCAGGTCGCCCAGAAGGAAGACCTGACCGACCCTGACGTCATCGCCAACTTTGGCCAACTGGTTGGTGACGCCCGCCACCTGAGCGCGCTCTATCTGCTCACCCATGCCGACATTCGCGGCACTAGCCCGAAAGTCTGGAACCAGTGGAAAGGCAAGCTGCTGGCTGATCTTTATTTTCAGACCCTGCACTATTTGACCCAGGGCGAAGCCCCTGCCCCGCACGGCGTCATTGCCGAGCGCCAGGCCGAAGCGATGCGCCTGCTGCGTTTCTTCGCGCTTTCCGACACGGTGCATGAGCGCTTATGGAAACAGCTCGATACGGTCTATTTTCTCCGCCACTCGGCCGAAGAAATCGCCTGGCACACACGCTCGCTGCATTACCGGATTTCCAACAACAAACCGGTTGTCCGCGCCCGTCTGCACCAGGAAGGGGAAGACCTGCAGGTGATGGTTTATACCCAGGATCAACCCGATCTCTTTGCCCGTATCGTCGGCTTCTTCGCCCGCGCCGGTTACAGCATTGTCGATGCCAAAGTTCACACCACAGCACACGGCTACGCACTGGATAGTTTTGTGGTTCTCGATGTAGAAAATCGCGATAACAACCGCGAGATGCTGGCCTACATCGAGCACGAACTGGAAGAGCGCCTGATTCACCAAAGCCCGCCGGATATCCCCTCCTCCGGACGTTTATCGCGCCAGGTCAAGCACTTCCCGATGCGCCCGGAAGTCAGCATTCACGGTGATGAAAAAGGGACGCACTTCATTCTCTCGCTGGTCACGCCTGACCGGCCGGGCTTGCTCTACACGGTGGCCAATACGCTGGCCGAGCACGGCGCCCATCTGCACACCGCCAAGATCACCACGCTTGGCGAACGTGCCGAGGACGTTTTCCTGATCAGCGGCGGCGACCTGCGTGAAAGCAGTTGCCGCATCCGCCTTGAAACCGATTTGGTTAACCGGCTAAAACTCTAGGCAAGCCAGCGGATTAGTTCGACAAACCGACCGGCTGACCACCATTCTGGCAGCCGACCAGTTTTTCGATAATTGCCTTGACCTTGCCCATCGCCTCCTGAAGCACCACATCGAGGCTCTCGAAATGGATGCCATTGGCGCTGCTGCCGCGACCGGCGGCATGATTCGCCACCACGTTGATGGCGACATAGGGCAAACCCAGCTCACGGGCCAGCGCCGCCTCCGGCATACCGGTCATGCCGACCAGATCAGCGCCGTCGCGCTCCAGACGATTCACTTCGGCGGCGCTTTCCAGGCGCGGCCCCTGGGTGGCGGCATAAACTCCCCCCACCTTGATTTCAATCCCCAACTGTTCACCAGCCTGATGAATCCTGCGGCTCAGTTCGCGGTCGTAGGGTTCGGTGAAATCGATATGCGTCACCGGCGTGCCGACACCGTCAAAGTAAGTCGACTTACGGCCCCAGGTGTAATCAATAATCTGATTCGGCAGCACGATATCGCCCGGTTGCAGATCACCGCGTATGCCGCCCACCGAAGCGACGGAAATCACCCCGGTCGCCTTGTGATGATGCAGCGCCCACAAATTGGCGCGGTAATTGACTGTATGCGGCGGAATGGTATGGCCATAGCCGTGGCGCGGTAAAAACATTGCCGGCCGGCCGCAAATCTGCCCGAAGACCACCGGCCCGGACGGCTCGCCATAAGGTGTGCGCACGACTTCACGGTGCGAAACATCGAGATTGGACAGGGTCGTCAAACCACTGCCTCCAATAATTGCCAGCATCTTATTTTTTCCTTTCAGCCAGCAACGAGGCCAGCGTCGGCACCACGCTTTTCAGCGACGGGTGCGAATTGCGGATTTTGGCCATGTCGGCCACGTTATCGTCGAGCTTGCGATAAAGCGCCTGACGGCGTTCTGCGGTCCACGGCAAATCGAGCAAGGTTTTGCCGCTGTGATAACGCACCAGCGTATCGCGCCCTATGTCCTTCGCCTGCCAGGCAATCGCCGTGCGATCGACATAATGCAAAGCCTGCACGCTGGGCATACTGGTCGCCAACTCAGCCACCTTGCGATGAATTTTCTCGCGATAAGCCGCCACCGCCTGCCCGGCATCTGTCGCCGTTGCTCCGGTCGTTTCAGCCGGGGCGCCCATCAGCCAGCAGACCACGGTGTCGGGGGCAAAGCTTTCCAGCCGGGCTCGTTGCTCGTCCGTCAAAGCCATAACTTCAGCCTGCAGAAAAGCAATATTCTGCTTGCCCTCAACCCGCGTCTGCGTTGCGGCCAGACATTCGGACAGCGAATCCAGCACCAGAACGCTCAAGCCACGCGCCGCCAGCGCCTGCGTTGCAAAGCCAAGGCCACAGCCGATTTCGAGCACACGTTGGCCGGGCACCAGCGACACCATCCATTCATAATCGCCACGCCGGACATAGCCCTCGCCTTCAACTTCCCAATAGCCCATGAAGTCAGCAACGCTGGCACCGCTCATGCGCTTTCCTTCACGGCGTAAATCGCCGGCAGATTGCGCCAGGCGCCATCAACATCCATGCCATAACCAAAAACAAAACGGTCCGGTACGGTCAACCCGCAAAAATCCGCAGAAATGGGCTTCAGCTTGCCATTCAGCTTATCGGCAAAGGTCGCCAGCAGCACCTCGGCTGCGCCCAAATGGAGCAAACTGTCCTTGACCGCAGCCAGCGTCAGACCTTCATCAAGAATATCGTCAATCACCAGCACCGTCCGTCCTTTGACCGAAATCCACGGCGCCATCCGCCAGGAAATCTTGCCGCCCTGCGTATCCGGGCCGTAGCGCGTAGCGTGGAGATAATCAAAATCAAGCGGAAAATCGAGCTTCGGCAGCAGTTGACCGCAGAAAATGACGCCACCGGTCATCACACAAAGTACCAGCGGATTTTTATCGGCAAGACGTTCGCAAATCTGTTTCGCCACCTCGTTCAGCGCCAGCTGAATAGCGGCCTCCGAATGAATCAGGTCGGCTTCAGCCAGCAGTTTGCGAGATTTTTGTGCATCCATTCAAGCCCCCAGAGTTTTCAAATAAGCATCGAATTCCGGCCCCACTTCCGGGTGGCGCTGGCCAAAAACCACGGTCGCCTGCAAATAACCCAGTTTGGAACCGCAGTCATAACGCGTGCCGTCATAACGATAGGCCAGCACCTGCTCTTCGCTGAGCAGCGAGGCGATGCCGTCGGTCAGCTGAATTTCGCCACCGGCACCCGGCTTGACGTTTTCGAGATGGTGGAAAATGCGCGGCGTCAGGATATAGCGCCCGACCACGGCGAGTGTGGACGGCGCATCTTCCGGCTTCGGCTTTTCGACGATGGCATTGATCTGCTCCAGCCGGTCGGCCACATGGCGCGCATCGACAATGCCGTAGCTCTTGGTATCGGCGCGCGGCACGTCCTGCACGCCGAGCACCGAGCAGCGGTAATAGTCATAGGTGTCGGTCATCTGCTTGATCACCGGAATCTCGCCATCGAGCAAATCGTCAGCCAGCAAAACGGCAAACGGCTCGTCGCCGATCACAGGCTTGGCGCACAACACGGCGTGGCCGAGGCCCAGGGCTTCGGCCTGGCGGATGTAGATGCAGTTGATATTTTTCGGAATCATGTTGCGGACAAACTCAAGCAACTCATGCTTGCCGCGCGCTTCAAGCTCCGATTCGAGTTCGTAAGCTTTGTCGAAGTGGTCCTCAATGGCCCGTTTGGAACGCCCGGTGACGAAAATCATGTCGGTGATCCCCGCCGCCACCGCCTCTTCCACCGCGTACTGAATCAGCGGTTTATCGACAATCGGCAGCATTTCTTTCGGACTGGCTTTGGTCGCTGGCAGAAATCTCGTGCCCATCCCGGCAACGGGAAAGACGGCTTTACGGACTTTTTTCATGCATCGACTCCTTTTTTGAGTAATTTCAATAATTCAGTTTCATCAATCACCGGCACACCCAACTCCTGGGCTTTTTCCAGTTTCGAACCGGCTTCTTCGCCGGCCACGACGTAATGGGTTTTTTTCGAGACGGAGCCACTCACCTTGCCGCCAGCACTTTCGATCAAGGCCTTGGCTTCGTCACGCTTCAGGCTGGGCAGCGTACCGGTCAGCACCAGCGTTTTGCCGGCAAAAATCTGCGGCCCGTTATCGGTCGGCGCTTCTTCGGTCCAAACCACGCCTGCCGTCTGCAAACGGGCAATAATTTCACGGTTATGCGCCTCGCCGAGAAATGCTGCCAGACTGGCCGCGACAATCGGGCCGACATCGGCGACCTGTTGCAGCGCCTCGGCATCCGCCGCCAGCAAGGCGTCAAGCTGACCGAAATGGCGAGCCAGATCACGCGCGGTGGCCTCGCCGACGTTACGAATACCCAATGCAAAAATAAACCGGGCGAGCGTCGTTTGCTTGCTTTTTTCAATCGCAGCCAACAAATTCTGCGCTGACTTTTCGCCCATCCGCGCCAGGCCGGCCAGCGTTTCAAGCGTCAGACCATAAAGATCGGCCGGCGAATGCAGCAGCCCGGCATCGACCATCTGATCGACCAGCTTGTCGCCCAAACCTTCAATATCCATCGCCCGCCGTGCCGCAAAATGCAGGATCGCCTGCTTGCGCTGGGCCGGGCAATAAAGACCGCCGGTACACCGGGCAATCGCTTCGTCGATGCCTTTTGCAATGGCCGAACCACACTCCGGGCAAAGCGTCGGCATGGCAAACGGTGGCTGAACGGGCTCGCGGTCGAACAAATCCTGACTGGGCTGCATTGGACGTTTTTCCGGCACGATGGCGACGACTTCGGGAATCACATCACCGGCCCGACGGACGATCACGGTATCGCCAATGCGCACATCCTTGCGCCGCACTTCATCTTCATTGTGCAACGTCGCATTGGTCACCGTAACGCCGCCGACGAAGACCGGCTTCAGGCGCGCCACCGGCGTGATCGCCCCGGTCCGCCCAACCTGCACGTCGATGCCGAGCACTTCGGTCAACGCTTCTTCGGCTGGAAATTTATGCGCAATGGCAAAGCGCGGCGCCCGCGAAACAAAACCAAGCTGCGCCTGGGCGGCCAAGCGATTGACCTTGTAAACCACACCGTCAATGTCGTAAGGCAGGCTCGGGCGCTTCTCGCCAATTTCGGCGAAGTAGGCGAGCAGGCCTTTTGCTCCTTGCACGACGCGGCGCTCAACAGCTACGGGAAAACCCCAGCGGGCCAGCAAGTCCATCAACTCGGCATGGGTTTTAATCGGCAAGGCTTCGGCGCCGGCCCCGACGCCATACGCAAAGAAAGCCAGTGGCCGGCTGGCGGTAATCCGCGAATCGAGCTGACGCAGGCTACCCGCGGCGGCGTTGCGCGGATTGGCGAATTCCTTGTCGCCCCGTTCGCGCTGACGAGCGTTGAGTTCAGCAAAGGCCTGCTTGAAGATCAACACCTCGCCACGAATCTCGATCAAGGCCGGCCAGCCGCTACCGGCCAGGCGCAGCGGAATACAGCGCAAGGTCCGCAGATTGGGCGTCACTTCCTCGCCAGTCGCACCGTCACCCCGCGTTGCGCCACAGGTGAAGATGCCATTCTGGTAAGTCAGGCTGATCGCCAGGCCGTCAAATTTCGGCTCCACCGCATAGTCGACCGCAGCAATCGTCTCCAGGCCATCGCGCACACGCTGATCGAAGGCTTCGACCTCGGCCGGTGCAAAGGCATTGTTCAGGGACAACATCGGCACGCCATGGCGGCGCGGCGG
>CAZLPR010000014.1:15626-17422 GCA_964561415.1 uncultured Dechloromonas sp.
CCCGCTGGGTCGGAGAATCGGCCGTCCATAATGCTGGATATTGTTTCTCCAACACCTGCAATTCACGAAACAGCTTGTCGTATTCGGCATCCGAGATGGTTGGCGCATCGAGGACAAAATAGGCGTGGTTGTGACGTTCGATCTCGGCACGCAATTCGGCGGCGCGCCCGGCAACACTTTCCGGCAACGGCATCAGGAAAAGAGCCGTTGCGCCTGTGGCGAACCGGCCGGCAGGCCGAAGGTGGCCATCGTGGCCTGCGGTTTGCCAATAAATTCCCGGCGAATGTGATCGAGTTGCGATTCAGAAAGCGGCTGCCGATTATCATCGACCAGCACGCCTTGCAGCGACTCGGCAAAACGCTTGGCCAGTTCAGTCATCTGCGTGAAAACCCGTTCGCCGTGATCGACACGCGGCACGTCGAGCAGGAAAGTCAGGCCATGCGTGCTCAGTGTGCGGATCGATTCAGCGGAAAATTGAGTGCTTTCGTAATTCTGCAGACTGAACTGGGCGCGACCGGCCTCATCGTAGCGCGTGAACAAGCCCTCAATACCCAGTACCATGCCGGCCGACTCAGCCAATGCACGGATCTTGGTGCCGGAAAACGGGCTGCCGCGGCTGACCAAATTAACGCCAATTTCAAGGTCGACCGCAGCACAGAAGCGATCCAGCTCGGCCGCTTGATCGAGCAGACGGGCCGGCGGCATGTCAGCTACGGCCATCAGTTCATCAGCCAGCGCCTGCATCGCGGCGGAAAAAATCGCGATCTCGGCTGACGAAATCGGGCCGAGGCGATTGACCAGTTGCAAGCCAATGCGCAGATGGCGCAAATCCCAGTTGCTATCGGAAACCAGCGGCTCCCAGTCGCGCGTCCGTTCATTGAAGCCGACCCAATACACCGGCTTGCTCAGGCGGCGCAAGGCATCGCGCTGCGAATGCAGAATTTGCAGCACAGCAACCGGCTCAACCAATTCCATGGCGACAATGAATTCAAGACGCGGATCGAGCAACTCGGCGGGCAATACCCCGGGAACGATCTCGTAAATAGCGCTTTCCACAGGTTTGGGCGGAGCGCGTTTGGCAATCACCGGCGCCGGCTCGGCAGGCGGCATTGGCGCATCCGGCGCTGCATCACTCAAAAAATGGTCCACGACCAAATCTTCTGTGTGGTCGACAAACACCGGTTCACGCCGCTCGGCGTGCCGCAGCGGGTTTTCATCACGAATTGCCGGCTCATTGCGTTCTGCGGCCAACGGCGTGGTCGCCACTTTCGGCCCATCGCCGAACAACACGTCATCGTGATCCGGCTTCAGCACGGCCTCGGCCAGCTTGCGATGGCGATGCTCCTGCCACTTGTTATAAGCAAACACGCCGACCACCGCCGTCGCGCCCAGGCCAATCAATCCTATCTGGAGTTCGGTCATTACGCCGCATCCCTCATTTTCAGTGCTTCCTCGATATCCACTTCCACAACCCGCGAAACGCCGGATTCCTGCATGGTGACGCCGACCAGTTGCTCGGCCATTTCCATGGCAATTTTATTATGGGAGATGAATAGAAATTGCGTATTTGCCGACATTTTCTTGACCATGCCGCAAAAACGCTCCGTATTGGTGTCATCCAGCGGCGCGTCGACCTCGTCGAGCAGACAGAAAGGCGCCGGATTAAGCTGGAACATCGAAAAAACCAGCGCAATTGCCGTCAGCGCCTTCTCGCCGCCGGAGAGCAAATGGATGGTCGAATTCTTTTTCCCCGGCGGCTGAGCGATAACCTGCACGCCGGCATCGAGGATTTCCTC
>CAZLPR010000015.1:0-962 GCA_964561415.1 uncultured Dechloromonas sp.
ATGCTCCTGCAAAAAACCCAGTAGCGCATTGGCCAAAACAACGGCAGCAATAACAATCGCGTCGGTCAGATCGCCGACCAGCCCGGCCAGCAGCGCCGCAGCGAGCAGGATGATGATGAGAAAACTTTTGAACTGATCGAAAAACTTGAGCCAGGCAGAACGTGGCGGCTTTTCAGCCAGGCGATTGGCGCCGGTCTCGGCCAGACGCGCCTGCGCCGCAGCTGCGGACAAGCCTTCAGCCGGGTCAATATTCAATTTTCTGGTGGCAAACTCAGCTGATTCAGAATGCCAGTTTATGACAGGTGTTGTCATGTGCCTGCAGCGATACGCTGGCCGATGCCGGAATGGTCTGGCCTTTTATTAGGCCACCAATCGACATCGGCTGGCAAGCATGAAACGGGGTCGCCTGGATTAGGCCAGCGCCTCCATCGGCACCAGAAAATCCTTGCTGATGCCGCTGCCCAGCATATAAATGCGATCCATGAAATCGCTCAGCCATTCGTGCAAGCCATAGGCCAGAATGTCTTCAACCCGGCCATAGTGCAATTGCGCATGCAGCAGGCCAACCTGGCGTAGCGTTTCACCGGATTGGCGATTGGCCACCATGTCGAGTGCCTTGATGACGCCATTCATGCAGAAATGCAGCGAACGCGGCATATCGTCACGCAGGATCAACAATTCGGTGACGCGCTCCGGGGTAATGACATCACGGTAAACCTTGCGATAAACCTCAAAGGCCGAAACCGAACGAAGCAGCGCCCCCCACTGGTAGAAATCGGTTGCGCCGTCGTCGCCTTGCGGCCGCAGAACGTGGTATTTGACATCCAGAATGCGCGCCGTATTGTCGGCACGTTCAAGCAAGGTGCCGAGGCGGATAAAGTGGTAAGCCTCATCCTGCAGCAAGGTGCCGAGAGTCGTGCCGCGCGTCAGGGAGGAGCGCATTTTGACCCATTCAAAGAACT
>CAZLPR010000015.1:972-2944 GCA_964561415.1 uncultured Dechloromonas sp.
GGCATTGGCGATTTGCTCGAAGGTCTTTTCGCGCGCTTCCAGCCAGGTGGCGTTCAACGTTTCCCACATTTCGGCAGTCACCGTGCCGCGCACAGCATGGGCATTTTCTCGCGCCAGGCGCAGGCAACTGTAAATGGAGGCGTGATTGTCAGCATCGCTGACCATAAAACGCAGCACATTTTCCGCGTTGACCGCAGCATATTTGGCGTAATAAGCGTCTTCGAGGCTGTTCAATGCGATAACGGCATGCCAGTTCTGATTCGACGCATCCAGAGATTGCGGCACCAGAGACATCTGCCAGGTGACATCGAGCAGACGAGCTAAATTTTCGGCACGTTCGGTATAACGCGACATCCAGAAAAGGTGGTCGGCAGTACGCGATAGCATGATCAGTTCTCCAGAACCCAAGTGTCTTTAGTACCGCCGCCCTGCGACGAATTAACCACCAGCGAGCCTTCCGTCAGCGCCACGCGGGTCAAGCCGCCTGGGACCATATCGACGCACTTGCCCGAGGACAGCACAAAGGGGCGCAAATCGAGGTGACGCGGGGCGACGCCGGCCTCGACAAAGGTCGGGCAATTTGACAAAGCCAGGGTCGGCTGGGCGATATAGCCATCCGGTTTGGCGATCAGCAACTGACGAAAACGCTCGATCTCAGCCTTGCTCGCTGCCGGCCCAACCAGCATGCCGTAACCGCCGGCGCCGTGCACTTCCTTGACGACCAGTTCAGGCAGGTGGTCAAGGACGTATTTAAGCTCATCCGGCTTGCGGCACATGTAGGTCGGCACGTTGTTCAAACTCGGCTCTTCGCCGAGGTAGAAACGGATCATTTCCGGCACATAGGGGTAGATCGATTTGTCGTCAGCCACACCGGTGCCAATGGCATTGGCCAAGGTCACATTACCGGCCTGATAAGCCTTGAGGATGCCCGGCACGCCGAGGGTCGAATCGGCGCGAAAAACCAGCGGATCCATAAAGTCATCGTCAATCCGGCGATAGATCACATCAATTTTTTGCGGCCCTTGCGTCGTCTGCATATAGACCATTTCGTCCTTGACGAAAAGGTCGCGACCTTCGACCAGTTCAACGCCCATCTGCTGCGCGAGGAAGGTATGTTCAAAATAGGCGCTGTTGTAAGCGCCCGGCGTCAGCACCACGACGGTCGGATCATTCACCCCGGCCGGGGCTACCGCCCGCAGTTTTTCCAGCAACATGTCGGGGTAGTGCTGAACCGGCGCCACTTTGTGTTTGGCGAAAAGCTCAGGGAAGAGCCGCATCATCATCTTGCGGTCTTCAAGCATGTAGGAAACACCCGACGGCACGCGCAGATTGTCTTCCAGCACATAAAACTCGCCGGCGCCGGCACGGACAATATCGACCCCGGCAATATGCGCATAGATACCGCCCGGCACGTCAACACCCTTCATGATTGGACGGTACTGCGCATTGTTCAATATCTGCTCGGCTGGTATTTTCCCCGCCCGGAGAATCTCCTGGTCATGGTAAATATCATGCAGGAACATGTTCAGCGCCCTGACCCGCTGCCGCAGACCGCTCTGCATCGACTTCCATTCGGCCGAAGGAATAATGCGCGGAATAATGTCAAAAGGAATGAGCCGCTCTTTGCCCGCCTCTTCGCCGTAAACTGCAAAGGTAATGCCAACCCGGTGAAAAGCCAGATCGGCCTCCGCCCGCTTGCGCGCAATGCGCTCCGGCGGGGTCGCCCTGAGCCATTCATCGTAACCCGTGTAATGCGCCCGGACGCCGCCATTGGCATCGGTCATTTCGTTATAGAAGTTCATAGTCGACTCGTCGTTGAGGATACTCTCGGTTCTAATTCAGCAGCTTTCGTGCCACTGATTTAAAACCCATGAAATCATCGAATTAACACCCCTTGACACATGCCAACGCCCCATGGCTGTGCGATCAAATTCAAACTGGTGCATATAAAAAAAACCCGCCGGATCGCTCC
>CAZLPR010000015.1:2954-13343 GCA_964561415.1 uncultured Dechloromonas sp.
TTTTTGTACCCTTAACGGCCAGAACGATCAGGCGCGTTCGAAGATAACCGCGATACCTTGACCACCGCCGATACACATCGTGACCAATGCATATTTGCCGCCAATGCGCTCAAGTTCATACAGCGCCTTGGTAGCGATGAAAGCACCGGAACAGCCAACCGGGTGGCCGAGGGCGATCGCGCCGCCGTTCACGTTGGTCTTGGCCGGATCGAGGCCGAGCACCTTGGCCACCGTCAATGCCTGAGCGGCAAAAGCTTCATTCGATTCGATAACATCAATCTGATCCAGCGTCAGGCCAGCCTTTTTCAGAGCCAGCTTGGTTGCCGGGATCGGACCTTCGCCCATGACATCGTTCGGCACACCGGCGACAGCGTAGGAAACCAGACGGGCCATTGCCTTGTGACCAGCCTTGGCAGCCACATCGGCCGCTGCCAGCACAAAGAAGGCAGCGCCGTCATTGATGCCGGAAGCGTTACCGGCGGTAACGGTGCCATCTTTCTTGAAGGCCGGCTTCATCTTGGCCAACGATTCCATCGTCGTATTGGATTTGACGTACTCGTCAGTGTCAAACACCACTTCGCCCTTACGGGTCTGTTTGACGATCGGGAAGATCTGCGATTTGAAGCGACCTTCGGCAATGGCGACCGTAGCGCGACGCTGCGATTCAACTGCCAGCGCATCCTGATCTTCACGGGAGAAGCCATGCTTGGCCGCCAGATTTTCAGCGGTGATACCCATATGGCCAACGCCAAACGGATCGGTCAGCACGGCAACCATCGAGTCGATGGCCTTGGTGTCACCCATCCGTGCGCCGCTACGCAGCGCCGGCAGCAGGTAAGCCGCCTTCGACATGACTTCAACACCGCCGCCGATACCGTAATCAGCATCGCCGAGCATCAGGTTCTGGGCGGTGGTGACAATACCTTGCAGGCCAGAGGCGCAGAGACGGGAAACCTGCATGGCGACGGAATCCATCGACAAGCCAGCTTGAATGGAAGCAACGCGGGAAACATAGGCATAACGGGAGTCCGTCGGCATTGTGGTGCCAACGGTGACGTAATTGATGGCGAGCGGATCAACCCCTGAACGCGCAATGGCTTCCTTCATCACCACCCCGGCCAGTTCGGTACTTTCAAAATCGGCCAGGGAACCACCAAATGCACCAATCGGGGAACGTACTGCGCTCAGAACGACAACATCTCTGCTCATATAAATCTCCTGATAAAAATTATTCAGCCCGTCAAACTGGCGAGCCCCAACAAAAACAGCAACAACATCCACAACACCGTGGCTCGCCAGACGAGGCCAACGGCACTCTGCATAAAATCGACATCGGCTGGATCGCCCAGCCCCAGTTCGGCGCGATCCGAAACCTCGACGCCATCGGCAATCGGCCGGCCCAACTGCACACCCAGCGCCCCGGCGCCAGAGGCCAGGACAATGCCCATATCGCGCTCCGGCCACTGCGCTGGCTGTGTCCGCCAGCAGTAAACGGCATCTTCAAAATCACCGACAATGGCAAATGCCGACGCTGTTGCTCGCGAAGGCAGCCAGTCGATAATACCGAAAACTTGCCGTGAGAATATGGAAAAATCATTTTTTTGCGCGGCATTCTTGTGCCCCCAACGCTCGCGCAGAACGGCAGCCATGCGATACAACAGGGCGCCACAGGGACCAGGCAATATAACGAACCAGAGCAGAACGGCAAAAACATGCCGATGCGAGGCGGCGAGCGCCTCTTCAATGGCGAGCCGGGCAATATCCTCCGACCCCAAATCGTAAGCTGAACGCCCTAGCCATTCAGCGAGCAATTGGCGAGCCCGCTCAAGGTCGCCCAGGCGCAAAGCCAACTGAATTTCAGTGTAATGATGGCTGAATTGGCGAAAACCCATGGTCAGGTAAAGTACAGCGACATTCAGCGCCCAGGCCAATAGCGGGCTCAGCGAATAAAGCAGCGCGTAAAGCCCGCCCACCAGAAAAACAGCGGGCAACACGGCAAGACACCAGGCGGCTACACCATGCCGATATGCTCCCGCATTAAAACGAGACTCAATGAAATCGGCCCAGGCGCCCAACGGCTCAGCCACGACACGACGATAATTGAGGGGTTGCAGCTGCTCGATGAGGAAAACTGCAATCAGCGAGAGAAGGCTCATGGGGGACCAGAAATTGCCGGGATCGGCTTATTTTTGTACTAAAACGTCAACATACCACAAGCTTAGGCGCTATGCAGGCCGAGGCGCTGAGTCAGTGAACGAATCATGCCGGCGGTCGCCCCCCAGATAAAATAATCGCCATAGGGCATGGCGAAGTAATCGCGCATGGCGCCCCGGTGGTGGATCGAGTGGCGCTGATGATTAGCAGGATCAAGCAAAAAAGAAAGCGGCACCTCGAACACTTCAGCCACTTCAAAAGGGTCTGGCTGAAGATCAAAGGGCGGCTGCACCAAGGCAACCACGGGGGTTACCCGAAAGCCGGTGCCGGTTCGATATTCCGGCAAAAACCCCAATATCCTGATGCGCTCACGGGATAGGCCCACTTCCTCTTCAGTCTCACGCAGCGCCGTGTCGATGGGCGATAGATCTTCCACCTCGACCCGCCCGCCGGGAAAGCTGATCTGTCCGGCATGATCTCTCAAGTGCGCGGTGCGCTGGGTCAGCAGGACGGTGTACCCGCTATCGCGTAAAACGATGGGGAACAAGACAGCCGCAGCGGTCAAAGGCAAATCTTCCCCGCCAGCTTCCTGGACAAATTCACCTGCCGTGGGTTCGAGCAAGAGACTGGCCCGCAAGCGTTCAAGATCGAAACTCATGCTGCCGGAGAATCCTCCTCGATTTCAGCGTGGACCGCAGCAAGGGCATCCTGCAAGGTTTCTTCAGGCAGGTGGTTGATCGAAGTCGCCACCATGTCGGCGGCCTCGACCGCGCCCACCGGCAAGCGCTTGCTATCGAGACTGGCGATCAGCGCGGTAGCGGCGCCGACGACGCGTAGAATCGACTGCCGCTCACTCATCAGCATTTCCAGTTCACTGCGCAATAGCGCTATTTCCTGCTCACGTTGCGGCATTTTTATCTCCTAGTAGCGTTTTTTTAGCGTCATGGTATTGCCATCACGCTGCATATCCATGCGGTTGAGGAAGCTCATGCCCAGCAAAGCGATAGGCATTTCACTCTGGTGAATTACGGCATCGACATTGTGCAAGGTCACGTCACCAATTCGTACCGTATCGAGTTGAATCCGGCTAACCACGGTCTGACCATTGGCTGTCTGGGTCATGCCCTTTTGGCCGCTATTGAAATCAAGGCCCAGTCGGCGGGCATCGGCTGCCCCGAGGGAAATCATCGTGGCACCGGTATCGACAAGAAAACGAACTGACTGACCATTGATGCTGCCATTCGTATAAAAATGACCACGCGCATCCGCCGCCATAATGACTTTGCCGACAGAGCCATTGGCTGCCACACCGATCGCATGCTGACCGACACGCAACGGACGTTTTTTCCCAGCGATTTCGACAATCACCTGATCACCCTGCACCGAAATCACTTTTACCCCATCCAGTGATTGGCCCGTCGCCACCGACTGCGGCTCGCCACCGTTGACCATTAACAAAGCCTTGCTGCCCATGACCCCGGCCAAACCGATATCCTGAGCAGCTGCACCAGCTGCACCAGCTGCCAACAGGCAAAGCGCCAAGCCGAATAGCGTAAAATGATTTTTCATTTTTCTGTCCACTTAACCGCTATGCAACCTGTCGCCATCTTTCGCCACTCCCTTACTGAAGGTCCGGGCTATTTTGCCATATTCCTCGAACAGCAAGGGATTCCATGGACGCTGATTGCCATTGACGAAGGAGAAACCGTACCGGCCACGGCCGACAGTTTTTCCGGTCTCTGCTTCATGGGTGGGCCGATGAGTGTCAATGATCCACTCCCGTGGATAGCGCCAGTCTGCGCACTGATCCGTGATGCTGTCGCGAAAAATGTGCCAGTGATCGGGCATTGCCTGGGCGGCCAATTGATGAGCAAGGCGCTGGGCGGCGAGGTCACGCGCAATCCAGTCAAGGAAATTGGCTGGAGCCAGGCGATCGGCGAATCGAATGCCATTGCCCAGCACTGGCTAGGCAAGCCCTGCGGACAAGTTGAAACTGTTTTTCAATGGCACGGCGAAACATTCAGCCTGCCAACGGGCGCCATTCGAATCCTCAGCAATCAACATTGCGCCAACCAGATGTTCGCGCTGGGGCCACATCTGGGCATGCAATGCCATGTCGAAATGACGCCGGAAATGATCGTTCGCTGGGGTGAGCAATGGGCTGACGAAACCATCGACGCGCCCGACCTGCCCAGTGTGCAAACTCCGGCAACCATGCAATCCGAAATTGCCGTATGCCTACCGGCAATGCGCCAGCTATCCGAACAGCTTTACTCCGTGTGGGTCAGCGGATTACGGCGCTAAAAAGCAGCGGCGAAAAAAACGGACAGGCAGGCTGTCCGTTTTTGTGCTTTTTTCCAGTTGACCGTAGGAGCATCCCCAGACCAAGCATTGCTTCCATGGTCGACGGCAGCGGCGATTTAGTCGCGGAAGTTACCGTACTTGATCGGAAAATCAGTAATCGACTTGGTGATTAGCGCAATGCAAGCCTGCAGATCATCGCGTTTAACTCCCTGCACGCGCACTTCATTGCCCTGAATCGAGGCCTGAACTTTCAGTTTGCCATCCTTGATCAGCTTGACGATCTTCTTGGCCAGATCAGACTCAATGCCGTCCTTGATTTTCAATTCCTGCTTGACCTTGTTGCCGGATATCTTCTGTATGGTCTGATGATCCAAACGCTTGACGCTTTCCTTTTCCTTTTTTTCCATGGCCGGGAAAAGCAGATCCTTGATCTGGTCAAGCTGGAAGTCAGAATCGCCGTACAGCGTAATGACCTTATCCTTCTCATTCAACTCAAGCTTGGCCGTCGTGCCCTTGAAGTCATAGCGGTTATCCACCTGGCGCGCCACCACATCGACGGCGTTCTTCATCGCCGCCATATCCACTTCGGAAGTGAAATCAAAAGTCGGCATGGCGCTTACTCGAAATGACAAACGTAGTGATACGGCTCATCGCAGGCAATTTCAAAGCTGGAGTTGCCCGGCACGTTGAAAGACTGGCCATCGCCATAAGATTTCCATTCGCTCTCGCCCTTGAGCTTGACGCGACATGAACCGCCGACGCCCTCCATGATTTCCGGCGCACCGGTATTGAAGGTGAGGCTGGACGGCAAAATCACGCCCACCGTTTTCTTCGTACCATCGGCCAGCACCAGCGTGTGGCTAACGCACTTGCCATCGAAATAAACATTGGCTTTTTTAACCACTGCAACATTGTCGTATTGCGACATTTAAATACCCCAGAGTTTCTGAATAATTGCCTTGGCGATGAAACCGACCATCCCGAATGCGAGCACAAAGAACAGCACGAAAGTCCCTGTTTTCCCGGCTTTCGATTTCCAGGCGATCTCGCCAATAATAAAAAGCATGAACACAATGAATGCGGCCACCCCCCAGGTTGAGCCGAAATCCGCAATCTGTTCCTCGGTCAAGCCAAAAAGGGTGCCTTCCATTGCTTAGGCCTGACCGTTCTTGGCACGCAAGTTGGCGGCGATACGCAGGCGTAGCGCATTCAGCTTGATGAAGCCGGCTGCATCCTTCTGATCGTAGGCACCCGCGTCATCTTCAAAGGTGGCAATGGTCGGATCGAACAAAGAATCCGTCGCTGAATCGCGGCCGACGACGATGACATTGCCCTTGTACAACTTAACGCGGACCAAGCCATTGACGCAATGCTGCGTATGGTCGATCAGCACCTGCAGCGCCAGACGCTCCGGGCTCCACCAGTAACCGTTGTACACCAGGCTGGCGTAACGCGGCATCAGGTCATCCTTAAGGTGGGCTACTTCGCGGTCGAGGCAGACGGACTCAATGGCACGGTGGGCGCGCAGCATGATCGTGCCGCCCGGGGTTTCGTAGCAGCCGCGCGACTTCATGCCGACATAACGATTTTCCACAAGGTCGAGACGGCCGATACCGTGTTGACCGCCCAGCTGATTCAGCTTGGCCAAAATTTCGGCTGGCGAGAGGCGAACGCCATTGAGCGCGACAATGTCACCCTTCTCATATTCGATATCGAGATATTCAGCCTTGTCCGGCGCAGCTTCCGGAGACACCGTCCACCGCCACATCGACTCTTCGGCTTCTGCCGCCGGGTTTTCCAGATGCCGACCTTCGTAGGAAATATGCAGCAGGTTGGCGTCCATCGAATACGGCGAACCGCCCTGCTTGTGCTTCATGTCGACCGGAATACCGTGCTGCTCGGCATAGGCCATCAGCTTTTCGCGAGACAGAAGATCCCATTCGCGCCACGGCGCAATGACCTTGATGCCCGGCTTCAAAGCGTAAGCGCCAAGCTCGAAACGCACCTGATCGTTACCTTTGCCGGTGGCGCCGTGGGAGATGGCATCCGAACCCGTGGCATTGACGATTTCAATCAGGCGCTTGGCGATCAGCGGTCGTGCAATCGACGTGCCGAGCAGGTATTCGCCTTCATAAACGGTGTTGCAGCGGAACATCGGGAAAACGAAGTCGCGGACAAACTCTTCACGCAGGTCGTCGATGAAAATATTTTCCGGTTTGATACCAAATTGCAACGCCTTGGCGCGTGCCGGCTCAAGCTCTTCGCCCTGGCCAAGGTCGGCGGTAAAAGTCACTACTTCGCACTGATAAGTGTCCTGCAGCCATTTGAGGATCACGGAGGTATCGAGACCACCGGAATAGGCCAGCACTACTTTTTTGACGTCGCTCATTTCTCGCTCATTTCTATTTTCTGGTTTTGTTTCAACTCAGCCGTTTAGCCGCTAATCCGGCCCAACAACAAATATTCCATCAAAGCTTTCTGCACATGCAGACGATTTTCAGCTTCGTCCCAGACCACCGATTGCGGGCCATCGATCACCTCGGCAGTGACTTCCTCGCCACGATGCGCCGGCAGGCAATGCATAAAGACGGCTTGCGGATGGGCCGCCTGCATCATCTCGGCATCGACGCACCAATCGGCAAACGCCTTGATCCGCGCCTCGTTCTCAGCCTCGAAACCCATTGACGTCCAGACATCGGTCGTCACCAGATCGGCATCCCGACAAGCCTCCATCGGGTCGGCAAAAACCTGAAAGTGCGTCGCATCGACACCGGCGATCAATGCCGGTTGCAACTCATAACCCGGCGGGGTTGAGACATGCACCTTGAAATCCAGCACCTGCGCGGCCTGCAGCCAGGTGTTGCACATATTGTTGGCATCACCCACCCAGGCCACCGTTTTCCCCTGAATGGCGCCACGCTGCTCAATGTAGGTGAAGATGTCGGCCAGTATCTGACACGGGTGATATTCGTTGGTCAGACCGTTGATCACCGGGACGCGGGAGTTGCCGGCAAAACGCTCGATGATGTCCTGCTCAAAAGTACGGATCATCACGATATCGCTCATCCGCGAAATTACCTGCGCCGCATCTTCTACCGGCTCGCCGCGGCCAAGCTGGGAGTCGCGCGTATTCAGATAGATCGCCGCCCCGCCCAACTGATGCATGCCGGCCTCAAAAGACAGGCGCGTTCGCGTGCTCGCTTTCTCGAAAATCATCACCAGCGTCCGGTCGCTCAGCGGCCAGTATTTTTCGTAAGACTTGAATTGATTTTTGATCCAGCGGCTGCGCGCGAAAACGTAATCGAACTCGTCGCGGCTGAAATCCTTGAATTGCAGAAAGTGTTTAATCGGCATGATTTAGGCCGCCAAAAAATCCTTGATGAGGGGAGCGCTACGGTCAACCAGTTCTTTTGCGTCATTTTCGCTGAAAATCAGCGGCGGCAAAAAGCGGATCACCTTGTCCGCCGTCACGTTAATCAGCACACCTGCGGCGAGCGCCTTGCCGACCAGTTCGCCGCAGGGGCGATCGAGTTCGATACCAATCATCAAGCCGTGACCACGAATTTCGACCAGACCTTCGACCCCCGCCAAAGCCTCGGCCATCAATTGCCGAATCAACGCGCCAACACGTTCTGCATTGGCCATCAACGCATCCTGCTCAATGGTCGAAATGGTAGTTAGTGCCGCCGTACAGGCGAGTGGATTACCGCCGAAAGTCGAGCCGTGATTACCCGGCGCAAACAGCCCAAGCGCCTTGCCGCTGACCATGCAGGCGCCAATCGGGACGCCAGAGCCCAGGCCTTTGGCCAGCGTTGCCACATCCGGCTGGATGCCGGCATGCTGGTAACCGAACCATTTGCCGGTGCGCGCCATACCGCATTGCACCTCATCGCAGATCAACAACCAGCCATGTTCGTCACACAGTTGGCGCAACGCTTTCTGGAACTCGACCGAAGCCAGATGAATACCGCCTTCGCCCTGCACGATTTCAAGCATCACGGCGACCACATTCTTGTTGTGTTCGGCAACGGCCTTGATCGCCTCGAGATCATCGTAAGGCACGCGCACAAAACCTGAGACCAGCGGCTCGAAACCAGCCTGCGCCTTACGATTGCCGGTGGCGGAAAGAGTCGCCATCGTCCGGCCATGAAAAGCCTTTTCCATCACAATAACGGTCGGCAGTTCAATACCCTGCTTGTGGCCGTAAAAACGCGCCAGCTTGATCGCGGCTTCATTGGCTTCGCAGCCGGAATTGCAGAAAAAAACTTCATCCATGCCGGAAAGCGCTGCCAACTTGTCGGCAAGTTGCTCCTGCTCACGGATCTGGTACAGATTCGAAGTGTGCAGCATGCGGCCGGCCTGCGCGGCAATCGCCGCCACCAGTTTGGGATGGGCGTGACCGAGCGTGGAAACAGCAATGCCGGAGAGAGCGTCGAGATATTCCTTACCCTCTGTATCGGTAATCCGGCTACCCTGTCCGTGGCTGAAAGCCACCGGTAACCGGGCATAGGTATTCATGACATGCGACATGAGGCAACCCCAAAAAACGAAAACGGCGGCCATTGCCGCCGAAACGAACGCCACTCAAATGAACTAGTAAAAGCCAAAAGAGTTGCATGAACCTGAATGTTAAGTGAAAAATAGAGCCTTGTATAGAACGACAAAACCATGCGCATTGCCATATTCAATCAGAAAGGCGGGGTCGGCAAAACGACCACCGCACTCAATCTCGGCGCCGCCATCAACCGCGCCGGAACGATCCCGTTGCTCCTTGACCTCGACCCGCAGGGGCACCTTTCAAGCATTCATGGCAACGCACCTTTAGCGGCCAACCAGAGCCTCTTTGCGTTTTACCAGGATCTGCACAGCCTGGAAGAACTTGAAGTCCGCTGGGAGCACATCGGCCAATTGATCCCCGCCCACCAGCAATTGATCAAGGTAGACTCCATTTTCGGCAAAGGCCCAGCCATTCTGAACAAATTGCGGCACGGCCTTGACGCCCAGGAAAGCACGCACCCGAACCGTCCCTGCCTGATCGACTGCTGCCCCTATATCGGCGTCCTCGCTCTCAATGCCATTTTTGCTTGCGACCGGCTGCTCATTCCGATCTCAACCGACTACCTTTCCCTGCAGGCGGCCGATCAAATTACGCGTACGCTGGAAGTCCTTGAGCCGGTTCTTAAACGCCGCGTCGAGCGGCGCTACCTGCTCACCCGCTTCGACCGCCGACGGCGCATGAGCGATGACGTGCGTCACAAGCTTCGCGAGCGTTATGGCGACGACGTACTGGAAACTGTCATCTCCGAAAATGTCACAGTCGCCGAAAGCCCGTCATTAAACCGGGATGTTTTCCGTCAAAATGCAAGCAGCCCGGGCGCTCACGATTACAAAAATCTGATGCAGGAACTACTGGAACGCGGCGATCTGCAAATTTTGCCCACCCCGCCCGGTTGACCGCGGCGCCAGCACTGTCGCTACCGCCACCAACAGTCCACCCGGTCATAATTATGGCAAGCAAGGGCGCTTCTGCTAGAATGTTTTGACCTAAGGTCGCCACGCCCGAAAACGCAGAGTAGAACAATGACAACAACAGAATCGACCACCTTCATCATTGTTGGCCTAACCAAACAAGGACGAAAATTTCGCCCCAGCGACTGGGCCGAAAGACTCTGTGGCGTTATGTCCGCATTCGGTGCTGAGCGCAAAATGAAGTACTCACCCTACGTTGGCCCAGGCGAATACAGTGGCGAAAAAGCCGTTTTCGTTGACGGTCGCCTTGGCGAGATCGAGCCGATGGCTTACCGCTTCATGCTGAATTTCGCCCAGGATAACGACCTGCAAATTATCGACGGCGTCTGCCCGATCGAAGGCAAAAACAAGCCTTGAGACGCACTGGAAATCCGGCAACAAAAATACTGGAAATAAAAATGG
>CAZLPR010000015.1:13354-17353 GCA_964561415.1 uncultured Dechloromonas sp.
CGCCCGAAGGCGCCATTTTTATTTAATCACCCGCAGATCAGGCAGCAACAAGCGCCTTGATCTGTGCAGACAGGCGGCTCTTGGTACGAGAAGCCTTGTTCTTGTGAATGATTTTCTTGTCCGCGATGCGATCGAGAACTGAAACTGACTGCTGAAAGACGCTTTGAGCGGCAACCTTGTCACCAGCCAGAATTGCCTGACGCACGCGCTTGACAGCGGTACGCAGCGTTGAACGCAGGCTGGCGTTATGGGAACGCTGGCCGTCAGCCTGACGGGCGCGCTTGCGTGCTTGTGCGGAATTGGCCATGTAAAATTTCCAAAAGTTAAAAACCTAAGCCGAGCATTATATAGCAAAACGCAAATTCGCCAACAAGAAAAGCCCGGCAAAAACTACTCAACATTCAAATCGGCCGCGACAAATTGGTCGCCAACAGGAAAACGCAGCCGGTCAGGAAGCCTGCAATTCCCTGGGTAGCGCGAACGACACCCCCTCTTCGACGCCAGCCAATTGATGCACCTCCGCCGCAGTCAGCGCTTGAATGCGGTCAACCACTCTTTGGACCAGAATTTCTGGCGCCGAAGCGCCGGCCGTAACGCCCACCCTGTACTTACCGTCGAGCCAGGCCAGCTCAATTTCATCAGCGCCGTCAATCAGATAGGCATCAACGCCCCGGGCCACCGCCACTTCTTTCAGGCGACGCGAATTCGAACTATTCGGACTGCCCACCACAATCACCAGATCGCACTGCTCAGCCAGCGCCTTGACGGCATCCTGACGATTTTGTGTGGCGTAGCAAATATCATCCTTCTTTGGCCCCTGCACCTCCGGGAAATGCTCTTTCAGCGCGGCAATGACCAGGGAAGCGTCATCCACCGAGAGCGTTGTCTGGGTCACAAAAGACAGCTGACCGGGCGAGTTTACCTTGAGGTTCTGTACCTCTTCGGCCGTCTCAACAAGGTACATGCCATCGCGACTCTGCCCCATGGTTCCCTCAACTTCCGGGTGGCCTTTGTGGCCGATCATCACCACTTCACGGGCCTGATTGCGCATTTTGGCAACCTCAACGTGCACTTTGGTGACCAATGGGCAGGTTGCGTCGAAAACTTTAAGGCCGCGCGCCTCAGCTTCATCGCGAACCGCTTTCGAAACACCGTGCGCGCTGAAGATCACCGTGCTACCAGCCGGCACTTCCCGCAACTCTTCAATGAACACGGCGCCTTTGGTTCGCAAGTCATCGCAGACAAATTTGTTGTGCACAACTTCGTGGCGCACATAAATCGGCGCGCCAAACTTTTCCAGGGCGCGCCCGACAATGGCGATGGCACGTTCGACGCCAGCACAAAAACCGCGGGGATTGGCCAGGATGACTTGCATTTACATGATTCCGATAATTTCCACCTCGAAGCGGATCGTTTGCCCCGCCATCGGGTGATTGAAGTCGAACAGCGCGTGCGTCGCGTCCAGTTCACGCAGAAAACCAGCGAATGTGCCACCGTTGGGCGCGGTGAATTCGACGACGGAATTCTCCTTGAGTTCCATTTCAGGCGGCAAGCCGGCGCGGGAGATACGCTCAACCAAGCGATTATTGTGTTGACCAAACGCCTCGTCAGGTTCGAGTTGGAAAACGAAACGCTCGTGCGCCGGCAGTCCGATCAATACCGACTCAAGGTTTTCGGCAAGTTGGCCGCTTCCCATTTGCAGCGTCGCCGGGCTCATGTCGAAGGTCGACAAAAACTCTTCGCCATCGAGAGTGGAAATCCGGTAATGCAGCGTCAGGTAGCTATCGGAACGCACATTCATATTTCTTTCTCCTCAGTTTTATGACTTGCAACCCCATCCGGGGGCTTCCGGCCACTTGCAGTCAACTGCTCAAAGACGAGCAAAATCGCCCCGGCGGTAATCGCCGCATCGGCCACATTGAAGGCTGGCCAGTAAAAACCGGCGGCATGCCATTGAATGAAATCAACGACTGCACCAAAACGAACGCGGTCGATGACGTTGCCGAGCGCACCGCCCATGACCAGGGTCAGCGCCAGAGAAAACAATTTATTGCCGGCGTATTTCTTTAATTCAAAGGCTATCCAGCCAGAAACGCCGAAGGCCAGCACCGTAAAAAACCAGCGCTGCCAGCCCGATTGATCGGCGAGAAAACTGAATGCAGCGCCCGGATTAAAGGTCAGCACCCAGTTCCAAAACGGCGCGAGGTATATGACTTCGCCATGGCGAATATTTTCCAGCACCACCCACTTGCTGAATTGATCAAGAACAACGATCAGCCCGGCCAGCGCATACCAGCGCTTTGCATCAGGCATGCGTGCGCGCCTCGCCTTCGCCGTAGAGGTTGCTGACACAACGACCGCAAAGCGATGGGTGTTCGCTGCTGGCCCCGACATCTTCGCGGACATGCCAGCAGCGCTCGCATTTGCCGTAGGCTGAAGCCTGCGCGACCAAGGTCTCAGGCTCGGCTTTGACCAGCGTCGCTTTGGAGCAGATCAGCACAAACTTGAGGTCGTCGCCCAGTGAAGCCAGCAGGTCGTACTTCTCGCCACTGCAATGCAGCTCAACTTCGGCCTGCAGCGAGGAACCAATTTTCCCCGCCTCACGCAACTCTTCCAGGCGCTTGGTGACTTCCGCGCGCACATCGCGAAGTTGCGACCACTTGGCCAGCAAGTCGCCCTCATCGCCAGGCTTGGGCAGTTCATGCCAGGTCTGGAACATCACTGATTGCGCGGCATCTTTAGTCAGCAATTGCCAGACTTCTTCGGCGGTGAAGGAAAGGATCGGCGCCATCAGTTTCGTGAAAGCTTGCAAAATGTGCCAGAGGGCCGATTGTGCCGAGCGTCGGGCCAAGGAATTCGGCGCCGTGGTGTACAAGCGGTCTTTCAGGATATCGAGATAGAAGCCGCCCAGGTCTTCCGAGCAGAAACCTTGCAGCGCCTGCACCACACGGTGGAATTCATAACGGTCGTAATCGGCCCGGGCGCTTTGCTGCAACTCACGGGTCAGAGCCAGCGCGTAGCGGTCGATTTCCAGCCATTGATCAACCGGCAGCATGTCTTTGCCGGCATCGAAATCGGCCGTATTGGCGAGTACGAAGCGCAAGGTGTTGCGGATGCGGCGATAGCCTTCGACAACGCGCTTGAGGATTTCATCGGAAATCGTCAGCTCACCGGAGTAATCAGTCGATGCCGTCCACAAGCGCAGGATTTCGGCGCCCATCTTGTCGGAAACCTGCTGTGGCGCGATGACGTTGCCCTTGGACTTGGACATCTTGTGTCCTTTGCCGTCAACCACGAAGCCGTGGGTCAGCAGCGCCTTGTACGGGGCACGACCATCGATGGCGCAACCGGAAAGCAGCGAGGACTGGAACCAGCCGCGATGCTGGTCGGAGCCTTCGAGATAGAGATCGGCCGGATAGGCCAGTTCGGCGGCGTGCGAGCCGCGCAGCACGTGCCAGTGCGTCGTGCCGGAATCGAACCAGACGTCGAGCGTGTCCTTCATCTTGATGTACTGATCAGCCTCGGCACCGAGCAGTTCGGCGGCGTCGAGACTGAACCAGGCTTCGATGCCGGCCTTTTCAACACGCTGTGCCACTTGTTCGATCAATTCAGCGGTACGCGGGTGCGGCAGCGCCGTTTCCTTGTGCAGGAAGAAAGGAATCGGCACGCCCCAGTTGCGCTGACGGGAAACGCACCAGTCCGGGCGCGTCTTCATCATCGCTTCCAGCCGGGCGCGGCCCCAGGCCGGGAAGAACTGCGTTTCATCGACGGCGCGCTCGGCAATCCAGCGCAGGGTCGAGGCGTTCTCGTCCTTCTTGTGTTCCATGCCGATGAACCACTGCGTCGTGGCGCGGAAGATGATCGGCGTCTTGTGGCGCCAGCAATGCGGGTAGCTGTGCTTGATTTTCTCGCTTTTTAGCAGTCCACCGCAGCATTCCAGCTCCTGCAGCACCAGCGGGTTGGCTTCCCAGACTGTCTTGCCGGCCAGCTCGCCGACCG
>CAZLPR010000016.1:0-8565 GCA_964561415.1 uncultured Dechloromonas sp.
CGAACGACGCCGGGCCGCCCGGCATCCTGAATCGCCTGCACACCGTTATGCAAGATATTGAAGAAAAGCTGATTCAAATGTCCGGGCAGGCAGACCAGGCTGGGCAAAGGCAAAAGATCTAGTTTGAGGCTAATGCCCGGCGGCAGCTGGCCTTCAATCACGCGGGCGGCATGGCGCAGGCAGGTGTTGATATCGGCAAATTCCTCAGTCGCGCGGTCAACGTTGGAAAAGCCCTTTAAATCACTGACGATGCGGGCAATCCGGTCGATCCCTTTGGTGCTTTCGGCAAGCAGATCGACGCCATCCTCGAGCGTAAAATCGAGATCAAGCGCCGCCCAGGCCGCGTCGCCCTCGGCCAGCCTGGCCTTGAGTTGGGCAAACTGGGCCAGATAGGTTTTGAAGGTACTCAGGTTGCTGCGGATAAAACCCAACGGATTGTTGATTTCATGCGCCATGCCGGCGGCAAGCTGGCCGACCGAGGCGAGCTTCTCCGCCTCGTAAAGCATTTGCTGGCGCTCTTCCAACTGCGCCACCTGCGCCTTGACGCGGGCTTCCAGCTCTTGCGAAAGCTTCCGGTAACGGGTTTCGGATTCGAGCAGGCGGGCATGCTCGCGTTTCAGCGACTCAAAATCCTCGGCCACCGCTTCAAGGTGCAGCGTCGAAGCCATCTTGAAGCGCAGCTCAGTGCGCAGCAAAGCAGTGAGTAGCTGGGCCAGACCGTGCAATGCCTGCGCTGGCGACAAAACCGATCGCCTCAAGCTCCAGCACCAGCGGCTGGTGCCGGGCATTCGGGGCGAGTACGCCCCAGAGTAATTTTTCGTCGAAATCGAGAATCGCCAGATCAGCCGGCAATAATTGGCTCAAAGCCGGGCCAAGCCGGGCCAGCGCGGCGGCATCAAGCAGTTCGCCGAGATGCCACTCGTGATCGAAACCGAAATCGTTCATCGCCGCCCCAGCGCCCCGGCGACAAAATTAGCCTCATTCAGGCCGTGGACCGCAGCCAATTCCAAGACCTCAACATGGCGGCAATACAAAGCGCGCAACAAAGCCTCAAAACTTTCCTCGACGCCCTGCCCATGCAGCGCCACGGCAAAGAGCAGCGGCCAGGGTGCGGCTGACCAGCGCTCGCGAATTTCCGCCGCAGGGACGGCGCTCGGCAGATCGCATTTGTTGAATTGAACAACCAGCGGGATATGCTCAAAATCGAGTCCGACGCGATGGCAGTTTTCCGCCAGACTCTGAAAGGATTCGGCATTGTTGGTTTCTTGCGAGCGGTCTGAATCGGCGACAAAAACAATGCCGTCGGCCCGCGACAAAACGGCCTTGCGCGTGCCGTCATGCGCCACCTGGCCGGGCACGGTAAAAAGGCGAAACTTGATCAACAAGCCGGAAGGGGCGCGAAAACCCAGCGGCAGCAGATCGAAAAACAAGGTCCGGTCATCCTTCGTTTCCATTGTCATCAGCTCGCCCTTGAGTTCAGGCAAAAGCTGATCGTGCAGGCGCAGCAAATTGGTCGTCTTGCCGCTCTGCGCCGGCCCGTAATAGACCAGCTTGAAGGTCAGGCTGTTATTTTCGCGCTCGGGCATGACTCAATCTTTTGCCTGAAACTCAGGGTCGAGCAGCACCGAGCCGTCCGGCCCCCAATTGACTTCGGTGATACCGGGCTCAATGGCTTCGAGGCGTTCAGCCTCGATTTGCTCCGGCGTTTTATCGCCCATTTCCAGCCGCACCAGATTGGCCAGTTCGCGGTTTTCCAGCAACAGCTCACGGTGGGCGAGCGCCTGGCCGATCGCCGACATCAGGTCATAATCGTTCCACGGCTTGCCGATAAAGCGTTCGATTCCGACTTCATTCACCGCCCGCACCAGCGCATTGAGGTCGGCATAGCCCGAGAGGATCAGCCGCGCCGCGTCCGGCTGCAAGGCTTTGACACCTTTGAGAAACTCAATGCCATCCATTTCCGGCATGCGGAAATCGCTAATGAACAAGTCGTACTGCTCATGCCTGGCCTGGGCCAGCGCTGCGACCGGCGAGCTGAACGCCTCAACCTCCAGACTGAATGTCTTGTTGCCATAGGCGCACGGGGCAATGCGCAAAACGCGGTTCAGCGCCTTGAGGATCGACGCCTCATCGTCAACGATCATGATGCGGCTCATTTTTCCTCCTGGCGAATATAGAGCGTCAGATTCTGCTGCTCGCTCTGTTCCAGCCGGATGAGCTGGCCGATGATGTCGGCGGTCAGCACGCTGCCCTTGGCCAGCAACAGGTAGCCATCGCGGTGCGGCAGATCACGGCTGACCACCATCCCCGGCTTGAGGTGCATGGTGCGTAGCGACAGCTCGGTGGGCACTACTTTTTTCGTTTCGGAAATCAGCTTCAAAAAGGCGTCGACCGCAGCCGGGTCATAACGCTTGCCGCGGTTATCGGCGAGAAAATCCAGCGCCTCTTCCGGGCGCAACGGGCGCTGCACCAGCGTACCAATTTGCAATGCGTCGTAGTCGTTAACGACCGCGAGAATGCGACTCCCTTGCGGAATCGACATACCCGCCAGACGATCCGGATAGCCATTGCCGTCGAAGCATTCGTGATGGTGCCGGACGAGCACGGCAGCATCCTTGAAGCGGTCGATCGCCATCAAAATATTCTGGCCGATCACCGGATGCTTCATGACCTGCGCCCGCTGATCCTGATTCATTGCGTTGTACGCCTTGCCCAACAAATCGTCGGAAAAACCAATCTTGCCAATATCGTGCAACAAGCCCGCCAGCATGATGTTCTGCACTTCAACCTCGCCCAGCCCGAGGCGCTGCGCCAGATTGCGCGCCATGTCGGCCACCCGGCGGCCATGACCGGTCAGGCGACTGCCGGCCGAACCGCTGCGCAATTCAATCAGGCCGGCAAAAACCTGCACGCTGGTGAGAAAAGACTTCTTCAACTCACCATGCGATTGCTCGACAAAACTCAGCGCCTGGCGCAATTCAGCCGTGCGCTCGGCCACTTTTTGTTCAAGGCTGGCGTTCATGCCTTTTAATTCTTCATTCTGAACCTGAGTCAAGGTTGTCAGGCGCTGGTTTTCCAGTTCCAGACGCTGGCGGACCAATGCATCGCGCACGGTATTGACGATTTCTTCATCATCCCAGGGCTTTGAAACATAACGGTAAATTTCGCCTTCGTTAATCGCCGCCACCGTTGAGGTGACATCAGCATAACCGGTGAGCAGAATGCGCACGGTATGCGGCCAACGTTGGCGCACCGCCTTGAGGAAAGTGGCGCCATCCATTTCCGGCATGCGCATATCGGAAATCACCAGATCAGCCGGTGTTTTTTCCAGTTCAGCCAAGCCGAGCGCGCCGCTTTCGGCGATCAGGATGCGGTAACCGTGCGGACGAAAAAGGCGGCGCAACGAAGAAAGAATGCCCGGTTCGTCATCGACAAACAACAAGGTAGCAGGGGCGAGCGTTTCGCTCATACAGAAGTCTCCGAAGACACCGGAACAATACTGGCATCCTGATTGATCGGAATAATGACGCGGAAAGTTGTGCCCTGGCCGAGAGTGCTTTCAACTTCAATGCGTCCATTGTGTTTATTGATAATGCCGTAAGAAAGCGACAAACCCAAGCCGGTGCCTTGGCCCACCGGCTTGGTGGTAAAGAAAGGCTCAAAAATACGCGTCAGGTGTTCCGGCGCAATGCCTTTGCCGCTATCGCCGATCTCGACACAGACCTCGGCATCACCCATACGCGATGTGCGCAACGTGATGGTGCCCTGCTTTTCAATGGCGTGACCGGCATTGACCAACAGGTTCATGAAGACCTGATTCAACTGCGAGATCATGCAATGCACCTTGGGCACATCGCCATACGCCTTGACCACCTTGCATTTGTATTTCAGCTCGTTCCAGACAATATTCAGCGTCGAATCAAGCCCCTCATGCAAATCGGCCCATTGCCATTCCTGCTCGCTGACGTGGGAAAAGTTTTTCAAATCCTGAACAATGCGGCGCACCCGGCCCAAGCCATCTTTTGATTCGTGCATCAACTGGGCAATATCTCCCCGGATGTAATTGAAATCGCGCTCCTCGCGCAGCTGCGTGATCTTCGCCACCTGCGCGCTGTCCACCGTCGGCTCGCAGGCCAAGGTTTCGTAAGCTTCGATGATCTCCATCAGGTCGCGCACATAGCCGTCCAGCGTGCCAAGATTGGAATGCACGAAGCCAATCGGATTGTTCAATTCATGGGCGATACCGGCAGCCAACTGGCCGATCGAAGCCATTTTTTCCGATTGCAACAACTGGCTGTGCGCCTCTTCCAGGCGCCGATTCAGTTCGCGCTGCTCGGTCAGGTTGCGCGCGATCGCCAACTGCTGGATTTTGCGATCGGTGATGTCGGTCAACACCCCGTCGTAGAACAACACCTTGCCCTCGGCATCGCGCTGCACATTGGTGCGGTCGACCACCCAAATTAACCGATTTTCCGGGGTAACGATACGGTACTCCTGCTCGTAACCGGCCGCACCGTCTGCCGTTTGACTCGTCACCTCATCAGTCACCCGGGACAAATCGTCGGGATGAATCAGGTCGGCAAACAACGGAATCCCTGCCTGCAAATCGGCTGCCGCATAGCCCCATTGGCGTACATTCTCAGAAACAAAAACCACCGGCCAGCCCTCGCTGGCGGCCCAGCGGAAGCACACCACCGGGCTCGCATTCACCACCTGATTGGCAATGCACAAAGCCTTTTCTGCCCGCAAGCGGCGAACAATGCGCCAGGCTTCATTAGCGAGCAACTGCACCGTCTCAACATCATTTTCGCTATACAAATCGGGCTTATTGCCGACGCCGGTCATCATCCGAACCTTGCCCTCTTCGATCACCGGCACGCTGATCAGGCGCAGCAGCGTCGGATGTCCGGCCGGCAAATCTTTTTTGTATGCGGCGCTGGCGTAATCGTTGATCACCACCGTCAGCTTCTGCCGCGCCGCATCGGCCCAGATGCTGGCCTCACTGACCGGACAATGCCGTTCAGAAACAACATGATAATAGCAGTCCTGTGTTTTGCTCGACCAGGCAACCAGCTCCATCGTTTCCTCGTCTGGATTAACAAAATGCATGAAGCCGATTTTGCTCCCGGTCAGCGCCTCAGCTTGATCAAGCACATACTTCATAAAATCGGCCTCATCCATCTCAACACTTTTTTCAGGCAGCGCCAGCAAGGCCGAAGCACGCCGAGCCTGCATGGCCAAAAGCTGCCGAACCTGCTTGCGGGCGGTCACATCGAGGCTAATCCCGCCCAGTTCCGGCGCGCCGTCACCATGTGGAATGGGGAATTTTATGCGCTCAAAAACACGCTCGCCCAAGGTTTCGACAATCGTTTCAGCTTGCCCGTCGGCCATCACACGCAGATCATCGGCGACAATTTTTTCTCCGATTTCATCGGGAAAAATATCGCTGGTCAAACGCCCGATCAAGTTTTCCGGCGGCAGGCCGAGGCTTTCCTGAAATTGCCGGTTAGCCACCAGGATGCGCGTTTTGTGATCCTTGACATAAGCCACGCCGGGAAAATAGTCAATAAACCGACGCAAGGTTTCCAGGGTTTTCTGCTGCTGTTTTTGCGCCAATATCCGCTGGCTGACATCTTCAACCACCACGACAAAATAATCAGGCTGACCGTTGCGCTGCCGCACCAACTGCGTCGCAATGTTGACCTCAATCGGCTGCCCATCAGCGCGCAGATAACGCTTTTCAAGCTCATAACCCTCGCTCTTGCCCTGCATCACCTGATCAAAAGCAGCGATTGAGGCGGCAAGATCATCCGGGTGCGTTAAATCAACCCAGGTTTTACCGAGCATTTGCTCGGGCGAATAGCCCAAAATTCGGCACAAAGCCGGGTTGACCGCAAGCCATTTTTTATCAAGGGATACCATGCCGATACCGACCATCGCCCGCTCGAAGAAGACCTTGAAATGGCTCTCGGCTTCCCATTCACGCCGACCGGCACGCACGATCAATCCTGAGCCAACGGCAAACAGGCCAAGAATCAGCGCACCCCAGAGATAAATTGGCGTTTCATCGTGCCGGGTCAATGCGGCCAGCGCCGGCGGCGTCAGGAGACTGACCACCAGCCAGCGATGGACGGACGCTGCGTCCGCCAAGCCCGTTTGCTCGTTGGCGCGAATGGTGGAAATATTGGGCGAACCCACCCGTAAGGGATAAACCGCCTGGAACGTCCACAAACCCTGCGCATCAATAAACTGGCCATAATCCTTTGCAATCAGGCGAGCCCAGCTTGCAGGAAAACGGGCCGGCAGGCCTTGTTGCTTATTGTTCTCGATGAAACCCCGCTCATCCTCGGAATTGGGCGAATGGAGAAAATCGCCGGCACCGTTTAGCAACACGAGATGATCTGCCACCGGCTTCGTTACCGCTTCCATATAGGCGATCATTTCATCGACGTGATAGTTAAAAACAAGGATGCCGTATTTATCCCCCGCATTGCCGACCAGAGGCATTGCCAAGCGCAGGTTCCGTTTGTACGGAACCACAATCCCCCTGTTTTCAACTTTGAGGTCAACCGGCGAGATATAAACCTCCCCCGGCGCCAGTTTCATCGCCTCGGCGAAATAATAGCGATCAGCCTTGTTTTGTAGTCGTTCTTGCGCAACGACCACTGGCTGACCGCCCTCCAGCTCAACACGAACAAGTTCCTGACCATTCGTATCGATCCAGCGCAACTCGTCATAAACAGGTTTGCTATGCAGTAACTCAACGAAATGCCGAGCTATCAGAGAACTATCCGGCACCGCCCTGTTATCTGCTGAAATCGTATTGATCCGGACCTGATAACGCAGATCCTGCAGCAGGACCAGGGTCCGCCGATCCAGCATGGCCGCCCCCAGGCCGACATTCAGCGACTCATCGGCCTGTAGCGCAGTCAACCGGGCCGTCTGCTGATTATCAATATAAAAATACCCCCCCAGGCCAATCAGCAAGGCTACCGGCAAAAATAGCCGCAGCCAGGCAAACAGCCCGCTGTTCATGGGCGTTCTGCCGAGTCGGGACGAACTGCGCCCTGCAGATCCTTGGCCATCCGGAACGCCTCCCGAATTTGCTCACGCAGCTGATCGTCGTCCCAGGGTTTGGTCAAGAATTTGTAGATAGCACCCCGATTAATCGCCCCGGTGATCGACTCAAGATCGGTATAACCGGTCAGCACCATGCGAATGGTATTGGGATAAAGCTGCCGAATGCGGGAGAGAAATTCAGTGCCCGACATATCCGGCATGCGCTGGTCGGAAATGACCACCTGAGCGGGTTGCCTGGCCAACATTTCAAATGCCTGCGTCGATGAAGTGGCCGCCATAATCGTATAACCCTCGCGGCGGAGCAGACGGGTCAGCGAGGTCAGGATATTGGGCTCATCATCGAGCAGCAGCAAGGTTTTGGCGTTTTCGCGAGGCTGATCAAAAATCGACAGATGCGTATTGCCGAGCAGCAACGGGGCAAAAGCTTCTGCCGACAACGGGCGGCTAAATAAATACCCCTGCATCGCATCGCAACGGCGGCTACGCAGAAAACTCACCTGCGCTTCGGTTTCAACACCCTCGGCCAGCACCATCAAATTAAGGCTGCGCGCCATGACGATGGCGGCAGTGGCAATCGCGGCATTGACCGGGTTTTCGATAATGTCGCGCACAAAGCTTTGGTCGATCTTGAGTTTGTCGAAGGGAAAGCGCGAGACATAGGCCAGCGACGAATAGCCCGTACCAAAATCATCGAGCGAAAGTTTGACCCCGATACGCTTCAGATCACGGCAGATTGCAACCGCCTGATCGACATCATCAATGAAGGCGCTTTCGGTAATTTCAATTTCCAGCGCGTTGGCGGGCAACCCGCTTTCGGCCAACACGTCACGCATGACAGTTAGCAAGTTGGGCTGACGAAACTGCCGGGCGGAGAGGTTAACCGCAACGCGCAGCGGCATCAGGCCGAGATCCAGCCACTGCCGTGTCTGCATGCAGGCGGTACGGAACACCCATTCGCCAATCGGAATGATCAATCCGCTCTCTTCAGCAATCGGAATGAATTCAGCCGGTGAAACACTGCCGAACTTGGCATTGTTCCAGCGCAGCAAAGCCTCCATCCCGATCATCTGGCCGCTATCAAGACTCACCTGCGGCTGGTAAAAAACCATCATTTCATCGCGCTGCAGCGCGTTGCGCAATTCACTCTCAAGCCCGAGGCGACGCGCCGCATCGGCATCCATATCCGACGAATAAAAGCGGAAGGTGTTACGCCCGGCCTGCTTGGCGCGCAACAACGCAGCATCGGCAGATTTCAACAAAGCGGGGCCGCTATTGCCGTCTTTCGGCGCAACGCTGATTCCGATACTGGCGGTGATCACCATCGCCTGAGCATCGATCACAAAAGGCACGGCAATCGCTTCCAGCATGCGCTGGGCCAAAGCGATGGCGTCGCGTTCATGGTTGAGGTTGGCCATGACAAAGCCGAATTCATTGCCGCTGCGCCGACCGACGGTGTCGCCTTCGCGCACCTGCAGGCCGAGACGG
>CAZLPR010000016.1:8575-12693 GCA_964561415.1 uncultured Dechloromonas sp.
CGCGGCATCAGCACCTCGTCGCCAACCGGTGGCCCGAGCGTGTCATTGAGCACACGGAAACGATCCAGATCAAGCAGGATAACGGCGGTACTTCGATCAAAACGATGCGCATTGCCCAGCGCCTGATCCAGGCGGTCAGCGAAAAGATTGCGGTTGGGCAGGCCGGTCAGGGCATCGAAAGTGGCGAGAAACTGAATGCGTTCGGCAGCCTCGTGGCGCTCCGAAAGATCGCTGAAAATACCGACATAATAAATTTCAGCGGCATCGGCGTTTCTGACGCTGGAAATATTCAGCCACTCCGTGAGCAGCGAACCATCCTTCCGGCGATTGGTAATCTCCCCTTGCCAGTTGCCGTGATGGCTGATTTTCTCCCACATCTCGTGATAAAACGCCGCCCCGTGGGTGCCCGACTTGAGCAGGCTGGGCTTCTGCCCAAGCACGTCCTCGCGGGTATAGCCGGTCACCTGGCAAAACGCCTGGTTAACCAGCAGAATCAGGCCATTCGCGTCGGTAATGCAGACGCCATCGCTGATTCCCTGAAAAACGGCGCTGGCGAGCAAACGGTCAGCTTCAGCCGATTTACGCAGGGTGATGTCAGCCATCGTGCCGAGCGAGACGAGTGCCTGGCCAGTCGCATCGCTACGCACCACCTTGCCGCGACACTCGACCCAGCGCCATTGGTCATCGACAGCGCGGGCACGGTATTCGATTTGCACAATGCCGGCATCGGCCTGCAGGTGACTCAAGCAGGCATCAACCCTTTGGAGATCGTCAGGGTGAATCATCGCGAGAAAATCAGCCATTGTTTCCGGCCCCGTTTCGCAACCGAAAATCTGGCAAAGCGCGGCATTCCAGGCCATTTTCCCCTGGTCATGATCAAGCTCCCAAACGCCCAGCCCAGTAGCGGCAAGGGCGATTTGAAGGCGGGCCTCGAGCAGGGCATTTTCATTCACCCGCCGCTGCACTTCGCTCTCCAGCCAGCGCTGCTGATTAACCTGCAGGTCACGCGAGCGCTTGATTTCAAGTTGCGCCCGGACGCGGGCGCGAAGTACGGCATGCTTGATCGGTTTGGTGATGTAATCGACCGCGCCTTCATCCAGGCCACGCTCTTCATCTTCGGCCTCACCGAGTGCCGTGACGAAAATAACCGGGATATCACGGGTTTGCTCATCCTTCAGCAACTCGGCCAGCACAGCGTGACCATCCATCTTCGGCATCATGATATCGAGCAAAATGAGATCCGGCTGCGGCGCCAGGCGGGCATAGCGCAAAGCGACCGCCCCGTCATTCGCCACGCGTACATCAGCCCCATCTTTACTCAGCATGACTGACAAAAGCGCAAGATTCTCTGCCCGATCATCAACCACCAGAATCAGCGGTCGCCGCTTTTCGTCACTGCCCGGCAAATTATTGTTCGCGTAATCGCTCAAGCGACTCTCCATGTCTCACCACGATAGCTAGTTTCCACCCGGGCCGGCAGGCTGTCCAGCCGATATTGCGGGCATTTCTCGGGCGCCACCCAGCAGCGCTGACTTTTTGGCGAGAAAACTTTGCTTGAGGCTGACGCGAGGGCAAAGCGTAAAATTGCACTTTTTCATCGGCCTGCAGGCCAAAGCGATCACGCCATGAATCTGCTACGCGCGCTGGCCACGGTCAGCGGTATGACACTGCTTTCCCGCGTTCTTGGCTTCGTCCGCGATTTTGTGATTGCCCGGATCTTTGGCGCCGGCCTGGCAACCGATGCTTTTTTTGTCGCCTCCAAACTGCCCAACCTGCTCCGCCGGATGTTTGCCGAAGGGGCTTTTTCCCAAGCTTTCGTGCCGATTCTCGGCGAATACAAAAACAAGCGTAGCGATGACGAAACCCGCACGCTGGTTGACCACGTGGCCAGCCTGCTCTCGATGGCGCTCTTTGCCGTCACCGCCATCGGCATTGCCGGCGCATCGGTATTGGTCTGGATATCCGCCCCCGGCTTCGCGGCCGACGCCGGCAAGTTTGAGCTGACGGTAACGCTCACCCGCATCACCTTTCCCTACATCCTGTTCATGTCGCTGGTGGCGCTCTCCGGCGGCATATTGAACACCTGGAGCCGTTTTGCCCTGCCCGCCTTTACGCCGGTGCTGCTCAATATTGCCTTCATCGGCATGGCGCTTTTCGCCGCGCCTTATTTTGACCCGCCTGTTTTGGCACTGGCCTGGGCCGTTTTTATCGGTGGTTTGTTGCAACTGGCCATTCAGATTCCTGCGCTGAAAAAAATTGCCATGCTGCCCCGGCCGTCAATCAACTGGCGTGCCGCCTGGGCCGACCCCGGCGTGCGCCGCATTTTGACCTTAATGGGCCCGGCCCTGATCGGCGTCTCGGTTTCGCAAATCAGCCTGCTGATCAACACCATTTTTGCCTCCTTCCTGAAAACCGGCAGCGTCTCCTGGCTTTACTACGCCGACCGTCTGATGGAATTCCCCGCCGGCATGCTTGGCGTCGCCCTGGGCACCATTTTGCTGCCCTCGCTGGCGCGCTACCACGCCAGCAAAAATCAGGACGAGTACGCCAAACTGCTCGACTGGGGTCTGCGCCTGACGCTATTGCTCGCTGCCCCGGCCGCCCTCGCCCTCGCCATCCTGGCCGTGCCGCTAATTGCGACGCTTTTTTTCCACGGCGCCTTTTCGGCCAATGACGTCCTGCAAACCCGCAGCGCCCTGCTTGCCTACGCCATCGGCCTGATTGGCATGATCCTCGTCAAAATCCTCGCCCCCGGCTTTTATGCCCGGCAAAACGTCAAAACCCCGCTCCGCATTGCGCTCATTTCACTGCTCGCCACGCAGGCCATGAACCTTGCCTTTATCGGCTGGCTCGCTCACGCCGGCCTGGCTTTATCAATTGGCCTCGCCGCCTGCCTGAATGCAGCGCTGCTCTACCGCGGCCTGCGCCAACAGGGCATTTACACGCCGCAGCCGGGTTGGGGGATTTTTGTCCTGAAACTCCTGATCGCCCTGGGCGTCATGGGCATCTCGCTCTGGTTCGCCATGGGCAGCGAAAGCGGCTGGCTGGAAAAAAATCTGTTGGGCCGAACCACGCATCTCGCCTGGCTCGTGCCGCTAGGCGCCGCCTCTTATTTCGCTACACTATGGGGACTCGGCTTCCGCCTCGGCGATTTCAAGCGCCGGGCGGCTGATTAACCAGGAGATTTACTGATGAAACTGACCAGCAACAGCTTCACCGATGGCGGCAAAATCCCCGGCGATTTTTCCTTTTGCATCGCCGCACCGGCGCACCACGTCTGCCTCGGCAAAAACTGCAATCCGCAACTTGCGTGGGCCGACGCCCCGGCCGGCACCCAGTCTTTTGTCCTTATCTGCCACGACCCGGATGTTCCCAGCCAGGGCGACGACGTCAATCAGGAAGGCCGCAGCATCCCCGCCAGCCTGCCGCGCGTTGATTTCTTCCATTGGGTGCTGATTGATCTGAATGCTGCGGTCAACCAGATAAAAGAGGCAGAATTCAGCAACGATGTGACGCCCCGCGGCAAACCAGGGCCGCAAGCGGCGCATGGCAGCCGGCAAGGCATCAACAATTACACCGACTGGTTCGCCGGCGATCACGACATGAGCGGCGACTACTACGGCTACGACGGCCCCTGCCCGCCGTGGAACGATGAAATCGTGCACCGCTACGTGTTCACCATTTACGCGCTCGACATCGCCAGCCTGCCGCTTGAGGGAAAATTTGGCGGCGCTGAAGTGCGTGCCGCCATGCAAGGCCACATTCTGGGAGAAGCCAGCCTGACCGGCACCTATACGCTCAACCCGGCGCTGCAAGCCAACTAATGCGGTCAGGCCGACTCCGGAAGCGGGCCGGCAGCTACGCTTCAAGCGTCAACAGCACAAAGCACCGGCAAGGAACTGAATCACCATGAGCATCGAAATCGAACTAAAGCTGCAACTCAGTGCCAAGACTGCCAAAAAACTCGCCAGCCACCCGCTTCTGGCCGAGCTTCAGCCGCAAAAGATGCATCTGCTGAATACTTATTACGACACGCCAAAACTCGAACTCCACGCCCAACGCATCGCCGTGCGCTTTCGTAAAAAAGGTGAGCAATGGCTACTCACCGTAAAAACCGC
>CAZLPR010000016.1:12746-15791 GCA_964561415.1 uncultured Dechloromonas sp.
CGGGACATTTTGATTTCAGCCATGTCGACGCTGACAAAGTGCGTCAATTTCTCGAGACCGCCAGCGAACAATTCGAACCCATTTTCACCACCGACTTCCGCCGCCAGATCTGGCACGTTCCCTTTGCTGAATCCTTGATCGAATTAGCGGTTGACCGCGGCACCATCGAAAGCAACGGCAAAAGCACGCCCATTTGTGAAATCGAACTCGAACTACTCAACGGCAAAGTGGAAGACATCTTTGGCCTGACCCGCAAGCTGCAAGAGCAACACGAGCTTCACCCCGCCATCGCCAGCAAGGCCGAGCGTGGCTATCAGCTTTATCTCGATGCGCCGCTGCAACCCTTCAAGGCGAAAGCAGCACCGATCAATGCCCAAATGACGCCCGTCGAAGCCTTCCGCAGCGTTGCGCTAGGCTGCCTCGAACATTTCCAGCGCAACGAAAAAGGCCTGCACGAAGGCACCGATATCGAATTCGTCCACCAGGCCCGCGTTGCGCTGCGCCGGCTGCGTTCAGCGATCAAACTTTTCGCCCCCGTCTTGCCGCAAGAATTTGTCACCGCCTACGGGCAAACCTGGCAAACCCTCGCCGGCGCGCTCGGCGAAGCGAGAAACTGGGATGTCTTCCGCGCAGAAACGCTGCCCCCCATCCAGGCCGCCTTCCCGGAAAATCGCGACATTCGCACCCTGCGCAACAACGCCCGGCGCCGTGCCAAAGCGGCACGCCGCGCCATCATCCGCCTTCTCGCCGTGACCGAATACCCGCGTCTGCTGGTTGAATTCACCGCAGCCATTTACGCGCTCAGCGACACCTTGCCCATGCCGCTCAACGACTTCGCCGAAGAACGCCTCAGCCGCCACGCCCGACGCGCCAAAAAACTCGCCGCCCACCACCCCACGCTGACCCCGGAAGACCGCCACCGCATGCGGATCAGCTTCAAAAAACTGCGCTACACCCTGGAATTTTTCGCCCCGCTACTCCCGCCCAAACGCTTGAAACCCTATCTTTTGGCCCTCACCGAACTCCAGGACGAACTCGGCCTGATCAATGATCACGTCACCGCCGCAACGCTGATCAAAGAATCCCTGGCCAAACGCCCCGACGGGCCGATCCAGGGCTGGGTAGCCGGTCGGCACGCGCTCCTGCTCGATGCACTCCCGGAATCGCTGAATCACTGGCTGGCCCAACGTCCATTCTGGAAAAAATAGCCACGCGATCAAGAACCGCTTCGCCATCAGCGCACCGCGAAATTAAAAAATATGGCCAAAGCCAGCCTCTCCAGCCCGGCCGCTTTTTCAAGCCCCCCTTATCACCCATCAAAAATGATCCATCAATCCGAAACCAGCTACCTTGGCCTTGCCCCTTTTCTGCGCCTGAGCATCGCCGGAGGCGATCTCCGGCAGGTCGCCCAGTCCCTGCTCGAAAAAGCCGATCAAGAGCAGGACAATAGCAATTTATGGATGAATCTATCGACCGCCCTGTTCGCCATCGGGCAGCGCGAAATTGGCCTCTCCGTACAAGCTGAAGCCCTGTTCTCGCAACGTAGCTACCAGATTCCATCGCCCCGGCAACCAGCCCGATTTCGTCTGTTAATCCTGATGGCCGCTGGCGACATTGCTGAAAACACGCCGCTCGATTGCCTGCTCGAAGACAGCGCTATCGAGCTGAATTTCTATTACGCCACGGTCGACGCCCCTCTACCCGCCAATTTACCGGCCCACGACGCACTGCTCGTCGCCATGGCCGACGGTGCAGCCAACCGGCCCATCCTGAAAGCCCTGGAACCCTTGCTCGAAGACTGGGAAAAGCCCGTCATCAACGCGCCGCAACACATTCCCAATACCGAAAGAGACCGCGCCAGCCGCCTCCTGCAACAAGCCCCCGGCATCCTCATGCCACCGACGCGGCAAATCACCCGCGCCACCCTGCAAGCCGTTGCTTGCGGCGAAAACGGCCTGAGTGATTTTTTTGAGCATGGCCAATTCCCCATCATCCTGCGCCCGGTCGGCTCACAAGCCGGGCGCGACCTGGCCAAAATTAACGACCCACAGGAAGTCGCCAGCTACCTGGCCAGCGTCGCCGACCCGGCCTTCTACCTCGCCCCCTTCATCGACTACCGCAACGCCGACGGCTTATTCAGGAAATACCGGATCGCCCTGATTAACGGCGAGCCATTTGCCTGCCATATGGGCATCTCCAGCCACTGGATGATTCACTACATCAACGCCGGGATGTATGAAGACAGCGCCAAACGGGCCGAAGAAGCCGCATTCATGGCCGACTTCGCCACATTTGCCGCGCGCCATCGTCCTGCCCTCGCCGCCATCCATCAACGCTCAAAACTCGACTACGTCGCCATCGACTGCGCCGAAACGCCGGCGGGAGAATTGCTCATCTTTGAAATCGACCACGTCATGGTCATCCACGCCATGGACCCAGAAGACCTTTTCCCCTACAAACAAAACCACATGCTCAAAGTCCGCCAGGCTTTCGAGCGCTTTTTATTCCAGCGAAATACCGCAAGCCAAACCACCCCCAGCCGGCCGCAACAATGACAAAAATACCCGCCAAGCCGCTCAATAGCCTGAACTTCTCCGGTGGCCCAGGCGCGCTACCAGAAAGCGTCCTGCAACAAGTTCAGGAATCCATCCTCGCCGTCCCCGATGTCGGCCTGTCCATCCTCGGCATCAGCCACCGCTCAGACTGGTTCGCCGCCGTGGTCAGCGAACTCGAAAACAACATCCGCACGCTACTCAAACTGCCGAAAAACTACCACGTCCTGTTTTTGCAAGGCGGCGCAACGCAACAGTTTTCCATGCTGCCAATGACTCTGCTCGCCGGCAAAACCGACGCCGCCGAATACCTGCACACCGGTTACTGGAGCGCTAAAGCCCTGCCCGAAGCACGGCGCGAAGGCCCGGTGCGCGTCGTCTGGAGCGGCGAATCCAGCGGCTTCAAGCGCCTGCCCAGCGACGAAGAACTCGACTTTCCCCCAGGCGCCCCCTATCTCCACTACATCTCGAACGAAACGGTGGAAGGCCTGCA
>CAZLPR010000017.1:0-15632 GCA_964561415.1 uncultured Dechloromonas sp.
GGCCGCGCCAACGCCGACCGCGATTATGTGGTGGTCGGCGCGACGCCGCAAAGCATGCAAGCCGAAGGCTATCGCCCGGTCGGCAAGGATTTCCCGGTCTTCCTGCATCCGAAGACGCAGGAGGAATATGCGCTGGCGCGGACGGAACGCAAGAGTGGCCACGGATATCACGGCTTCACTTTTCACGCCGCGCCCGATGTCACGCTGGAAGAAGATCTCGCCCGCCGCGACCTGACCATTAATGCCATGGCCCGGGGCGCTGATGGCGAGCTGATTGACCCGCACTGTGGTCAACGCGATTTACAGGCCAAAATTCTCCGCCATGTCGGCCCGGCTTTTGCCGAAGATCCGGTGCGCATTCTGCGTATTGCCCGCTTTGCGGCCCGTTTCAGCGATTTTTCAGTGGCGCCGGAAACGCTGGTCCTGATGCGCGACATGGTGAGCAGCGGCGAGGTCGATCATCTCGTTGCCGAGCGCGTCTGGCAGGAACTCGCCAAAGGGCTGATGGAAGACAAGCCCTCGCGGATGTTCGAAGTGCTGCGTGATTGCGGCGCCCTGGCCCGCCTGTTGCCGGAAGTCGAAGCACTGTTCGGTGTGGCGCAGCGAGCGGACTATCACCCGGAGATCGATGCCGGTATTCATACCATGATGGTTATCGACCAGTCGGCTCGCCACCAGTTCACGCTCGCGGTCCGTTTCGCCGCGCTGACGCACGATCTCGGCAAGGCCCTGACGCCGCCGGATATTCTGCCGCGCCATCTTGGTCACGAAGAACGCAGCGTTAAGCTGGCCGAACAACTCGCAACCCGTTTGCGCGTGCCCAACGATTGTCGCGATCTCGCCCTGCTCATGGCGCGCCACCACGGCAATATTCATCGGGCGGCGGATTTGCGCGCCAGCACGATCGTTGCGCTCTTTGAAAAAACCGATGCCTTGCGGCGGCCGGAGCGTTTCGAGCAATTGCTCGATGCCTGCCGTTGCGACTACACCGGTCGCCTGGGCTGGGAGAATCGACCCTACGACAGCCCGCAGCGTCTGCACACCGCACTGGCTGCGGTCAACGCGGTGGAGGCGGGCAAAATTGCCATGGCCTGCAGCGATAAATTGAAAATTCCCGAACGCATCCACGCGGCACGGGTAAACGCCGTTCAGCAGGCGTTAAATGACGCGTGAAACGAGCCAGAGTAACAGCGAAAAAATGATCGTCGTCGCGAACGGAAAGCTATAAACCCGGCCACGCAGTCGGAA
Source organism: uncultured Dechloromonas sp. (assembly GCA_964561415.1). Taxonomy (GTDB): domain Bacteria; phylum Pseudomonadota; class Gammaproteobacteria; order Burkholderiales; family Rhodocyclaceae; genus Azonexus. Next base: position 1,249 of record CAZLPR010000017.1, read on the forward strand.
AGTTGTGTCGCCCGGTAATTTGCCAAAGCGAATAAATCGTGCCAGATGCGGGCTGACAATGCCCAGCAAAAATATGGCGATGACCAGCGTCAATATCCACTTCAGCATTTTGCCTTGCGCCGCAGGGTGAAAGTCGCATTTAATCACGCCTCACCCCGATAGATCGCCATGATAAAAACTCAGTTCGTCGAAGGCCTCGAAGTTTATTCCTGCCTGCCGACCCAAAAGACCAACCACCCCCCCGTTCTTTTCGTGCATGGCGCTTTTGCCGGCGGCTGGATGTGGACCGAAACTTTCATGCCGTATCTGGCCGCCGCCGGCTATCCCTGCTACGCCTTGTCCTTGCGCGGCCACGGCGGCAGTAATGGGCGCGACCATCTGGACTGGCACTCGATCACCGACTACATCGAGGACGTCAAAACCATCGTCGACTGGCTCGGCCAAGCGCCGGCGCTGATCGGCCATTCGATGGGTGGTTTTATCATCCAGAAGTATCTCGAACACCACGAAGTGCCCGGAGTGGCCCTTGTTTGCTCGGTGCCGCCACAGGGGTTGATCGCTTCGCAATTCCACCTGATGTTCCAGAAGCCGCAGTTATTCATGGAGCTCAATAACGTCATGGCGGGCGATTACACGGACGCCGATGCGCTGCGTGAATCGCTGTTTGCCGGTGAGGTTGATGAAGCGATGCTCGCCGCCTGGCTGACGCGCATGCAATCCGAGTCGCACCGCGCGCTTTGGGATATGTCGATGTTCAACCTGCCTAACCTGCACGCCATGCACCGGCCGCCGATGCTGGTTCTCGGGGCCGAACATGATGCCCTGGTGCCGGCTTTTCTGGTCCAGGCAACGGCGCAAACCTACGGCCTGACGGCGCATATATTCCGCGACATGGGCCACGCCGTAACGCATGAAAAAGAATGGAAACTGGTCGCCGAGGCGTTGCGGGTGTGGCTGACCGAATCGGTGCAATAGTCGGGCTGTCGCGTCAGCCAGATCGACGCGGCGCCAGGCTCAGGCTTTGACGTCGATGCCGTTACCCAGATTGGGCGGATTGTTGGCGGTGGCCGGCAGAGCCGCCAACAACTGCTGGGCGGACTGCGCCTGAATATCCATGGCTTTTTTGAGTACCAACGTACTTACCGCGCTACTGGTGCTCGCCTGGGCCATTGCGCTACTCAGGCTGCCGATTGAAGAAACATCCATCTTGCGTTTGCTCCAGATTGATCACAATATTGGTTCAGTGTAGTCGTCACACTGTGGAAATCAATGGCCGAATTAGAAAAATCCGCTAAAGCCTTTGCTATCACGGAAGCGATCCGTGCCAGGCGCGAACCAAAATCAGGCTTCGCGGCAGATATCGTTGCCCTGGAAAATGCGCTGCTTGCTGATATCGAGAGCTTTGATCTGGAGGCTGCCCAGCGTTGTGCCCGGGATGAGCAAGGAGGCAATTCCGGGATGGGCATGATCGTCTCGGGGCTGGTCTTTCCTGAAATTGTCCCAACGGTAGCGCCAAGGCATTCGTCTTCCGTTACGACCAAAGAAAAAAGCAGCGCGCCTGAACTGAAATCGACGGCTGGCAGCCTCCTTGATCAGCTTCGCCAGCAAGCCGAACTGCGTCGTCAGGAACTGCATAACGCAACGGTGGATCACACCTCGGCGAGCGAGGTCATTGATCAGGCGCTCAAGCGCATTTTCTTTTTTCTGCATGATTTGGTGCAGCAGCTCAATGTGCTCAAACCGCCCATTCCGCGTGACTTTGCTTTGCTCGAGCGTTATGTCATCAATCAACTGGTCTGGCAGGAAGGCTTTGCCGATTATCGGACACAAAGCCATAGCATCGGCGCGCTGCTTGAAAGGGTGACTTTCACTTGCCGGCTGAGTGGTCAAGGCGTACCGATTATTGAGCGCGACGGCCCGGTAGTCGAGCGTTTTCGCCACCTGCTTTTTGATTACGGCTTGGTCAATACCTGCAAGGAATTTAAAAACAAACAGGGTTACGTCGAGCGGGCGGAGTTCGAAATTCCTGGTGAAATCAGCGTTAGCGTCTGCTGGCGGGCTGATTTCAGCAAAGGCATTTTGATCCTTGAGACGCGCAATCTGGAACGCCTGGGCAGCGCCTTATTCAACATTCGTCCGCAACTGGTCGATGATGCTTTCCTTGATGATTTTGGGCGTTTGATTCTTGGTCAGGCCAATCAATTCCGTCTGCGGCTCAAGCGCCAATAGGCGGTTATAGACGGTGACTCTGCTCGCCACGACTAAAACCACTGGGATCGAGATCGATGTTGCGGCCGATGGCGATGACCTTGAACAGCTCGCCCATTTCGTGCGGCATGAGCAGTTTGTTGACCGCCCCTGCCGCGCGGATGTAGTCCAGCGACTCGTTGGGCAGCATTGCCAAGCGATCGAGAATGCCGCAATTCAACAAAAACTGTCCCTGACTGGTGTAGCCGAGCAGAGCCAGGCCGGCAGCGTCAGCCGCAGCAATAATCGCCGTAAAATCAACGTGGACCGTGACGTCCTGCAAACCGGGGAGATAAAACGGGTCGGGATGGCTGTGGTGGCGGTAATGGCACATCAGCGTGCCGCGGCCGCGTTGTTGGTGGTAAAACTCGCGCCGGGGAAAGCCGTAGTCGATCAGCAGCAGTGCGCCGCACTCCAGGCGATGCGCCCATTCGGCCGTCCAGGCACGGGCCGCCAAACTGATCTCACTCTCAAAGCCGGGCGGCAACTGGCACTGCCGACCAATTTCTTCCGCCGCGACGAGCAGCGTGCCGGTCGCCGGGCGTTCGATCCACGTGAAACGCCCCGCTGCATCGAGGCCAACGCCGCGCTGGAAAATGCCGTCTTCCCGCCAGGCAACCAGTTCGGCCGGCAAGGCGTCAAGCAGTTCGTTGGCGAGCACGATGCCGGAAAATTTTTCCGGCAAACGATCCAGCCATTCGACTCGCGGCAGCAGGTGCGGCGCGGCCTGGGCGATGGTTTCTTGCTGGCGTTGGCGCAAATCGGCCGACAAATCGAGAATGGCATAGTGTTCGGGCAGACAATCCAGCCGCTCAAGTTCGAGCAGCAGATCGGCCGCCAGGCGCCCGGAACCGGCACCTACCTCGATAATGCGGCGCGCCGAGTGGCGCATGATTTCCTCAACCTGACGGGCCAGCGCCTGACCGAAAAGGCCAGTCATTTCGGGGGCGGTGACGAAATCGCCGGCGGCGCCAAATTTCCGGGCGCCGGCAGCGTAGTAGCCCAGTCCGGAGGCATATAAAGCGATGTCCATAAAGCGCGCAAATGAAATCCAGCCGTCGGCCTTGGCGATTGTATCAACGATGCTTTGTTGCAGGCGCTGACTATGGGCCAGCGCTTCCGGTTCGGGTATGGGGAGTTGAATCATGCAGCCTCGCGAAAACGCCGATTTTAGCTGCCTAAGCGCACCGAATCATCCCCTTGGTGTGCTATTTTCACGGCTTTCCAAGCGAGAAGAAAAACCATGCGCGTCAAACAGGCAGTCTGTCGCAAAACAGGTGAATTAGCGCCCAGCTTGGTCGAACTGCAAGCTATCAGCCCGGATCTTCTACTGGTCTTCGGCGCCGTCGAACACTTCGTTGCTGCGCCATTGCATCAAACCTTGCGCCAGGCTTTTCCCGAGGCGCATTTGCTCGGCTGCACGACTGCCGGTGAAATTACGCTGGATGGTGTGGATGATGGTAGTTGCACTGTGACCGCGCTGCATTTCGACCAGGTTCGTCTGATTCCGGCGAGCGTGGCGCTTGCCGGCATGGGCGATTCGTTTGCCGCCGGCCAGCGGCTCGGCGAGCAACTTGCTGCGGTCGACCTCAAGGCGGTCCTGGTTTTGGGGCCGGGTGTACAAATCAACGGCAGTGCCCTGGTCAATGGCATCAGCAGCATTATTGGTGCGACGGTGCCGATAACCGGCGGCCTGGCCGGTGACAATGGTGCGTTTAAGCAGACCTTCACGCTGGGTGATGCCGCCGTTAGCGATCATGCCGTGGTGGCGATTGGCCTGTGTGGCGACGCATTGCGTTACGGTCACGGTTCCTTTGGCGGCTGGGAGCCTTTCGGCCCCGCACGCAAGGTGACGCGTTGTGAAGGCAATGTGCTTTATGAGCTTGACGGTGAGCCGGCGCTGCAGGTTTATAAACGCTATTTGGGCGATCACGCCAAAAATCTACCGGCATCCGGCCTGCTTTTCCCCTTTGCCATGCTTGGCGAAGACCACAGCGACATCGGTTTGATTCGGACGATTCTCGGTATTGATGACGCTGTCGGCAGTCTGACCTTGGCCGGTGAAATCAATCTCGATGGCTATTTGAAATTGATGCACGCCAGCACCGATAAACTGATTAACGGCGCCGAGTCGGCGGCCCAGGCTGCGGCGATCATGTTCGATACCCCTGGCGAATGGCTGGCTTTACTGGTCAGCTGCGTCGGCCGCAAACTGGTGATGGGTAACCGGGTCGATGAAGAAGTCGAGGCGGTCGCTGAAGTTTTTGGCAGCAAGGCGGTGCTCACGGGTTTCTATTCCTATGGTGAAATCAGCCCCTTTACGCCCGGGGCATCCTGCAAGCTGCATAACCAGACGATGACCATTACCTGTCTGGGCGAGGCCTGAGCGCTGTCCGGCATGCAGAAAAGCCTGTTCCGCCAGTTAAAACGCAGCCTGGGAGTGGTCGATGAGGCGGCGCTAAGCGCTTTGTTGGCCAACATGCAGGCCGCGGCAGCGACGGCGGACCCGGCTCTGCGCGGCGTGTTGGCGGGCTTCGGTGATTTTCTCGAACGGGTGGGTTCTTCCTACGAGCAATACGAGCGCGATCTCGATTTGCGCACGCGTAGCCTGGAGATTTCCTCGGCCGAACTTTCGGGGAGCAATGAAAAGCTGCGCCAGGAGTTAATTGCCCGCGAAAGTGCCTTGAATTCCTTGCGCGAAATCATGCAAAGCCTGCTGCCCGATGGCCACCCGGCCACTGCCAGCTATGTATTTGCCGATGATGATATTGCCGAACTTTCCCTGCGTATTGGCAAATTGGTTGCCGAGAGTGAGCAAAGCCGTCGGGCGCTGAGTGACCAGAAATTCGCGCTGGATCAACATGCAATTGTCAGTATTACTGACGCCGCCGGCACGATTGTTTATGCCAACGATCGGTTTTGTGCAATTAGTGGCTACCCGCGGGAAGCATTGCTTGGCCGTAATCACCGAATCGTCAATTCCGGCCTGCATCCGCCTGAGTTTTTTCGAAATATGTGGGGCACCATTTCCCTGGGCGGCGTCTGGCATGGCGAAGTTTGCAACCGGGCTCGTGATGGGCAGCTCTACTGGGTGAGTGCGACGATCGTGCCAGTGCTGGGTGACGATGGCGAGCCACTTCAGTACATTGGTATCCGGACGGATATTACCGACCGGAAGCGCATGGAGGCTGAGCTTTCCGAGCAGTTGCATCTGGTTGAAGAACTGATCGATGCGATGCCATTGCCGGTTTATCTGAAGGATAAAGAAGGTTGCTATCTGCGGATTAATCGCGCATTTGAGACCTTTTTCAATGTTGACCGCAGCACACTGATCGGCCATACCCTGGTCGACCTGCTGACCCCTGAAGATGCGCGCCTGCATCTTGAGAAAGACGCTGCACTGTTGACGAACGGGGGCGCGCAGACCTATGAGGCGGTGGTGCATGGCCGCGATGGCGTGCGTCATGACACAATTTATTGCAAGACCATCCTGACTCTGCGCGACGGCAGCGTTGCCGCGCTGCTCGGCACCATTATTGACATTACGGCACGCAAGCAGGCCGAAGTTGAAATTCTCCAGGCGCGAGATGTGGCCGAGGCCGCCAGCCAGGCCAAAAGCGATTTTCTCGCCAATATGAGCCACGAAATTCGGACGCCGATGAATGGCGTCATCGGCATGACGGAATTGGCTCTCGATACGGCGTTGACCGAAGAGCAGCGCGAGTATCTGGATATCGTCAAATCATCCGCCGAATCATTGCTCGCCATCATCAATGACATCCTCGATTTCTCAAAGATCGAAGCTGGCAAACTGCAGGTTGAGGAAATTTCCTTTGACCTGCACCGGGTAATCGCCGATACGCTGAAAACCTTGGCCTTGCGCGCCCATGAAAAAAATCTGGAGTTGATCAGTGAGGTCATGCCAAAGGTGCCCTGCCATGTTTTCGGCGACCCGAGTCGTATCCGGCAGGTGCTGGTTAATCTGCTGGGTAATGCGATTAAATTCACCGAACAAGGTGAGATTTCACTACGTACTGAGTTGATCAAAGTTGTCGATGGCAATGCTTACATCCACTTTGCCGTCAGCGATACCGGCGTCGGCATCGCACCTGACAAGCAGGAGCTGATTTTTGAGGCCTTCTCCCAGGAGGATACTTCAACGACCCGGCGTTTTGGTGGCACCGGTCTGGGGCTATCGATTTCCCGTCACCTGGTGGCGCTGATGGGCGGTGAAATCTGGCTGGAGAGCCAACTCGGACGGGGCAGCACCTTCCATTTTTCGCTCAAGTTGGCGATTGATACGCAGCCACTCGAGCCGATTACCCGGCAAATTGAGCTGCGCGGGCGGCATATTCTCGTGGTTGACGACAATGCGACCAATCGGCGCGTCCTCAGCGGCCTGCTGGCGGCCTGGGATGTCAAGACACAACTCGCCGAATCAGGCGCGATGGCGCTCGATATCATGCGCTGCGCCGAGACGAGCTTTGATTGCATCATTCTCGATGCCCAGATGCCGGCCATGGATGGTTACGAACTGGCACGGCAACTGCGCGCCGAGCATCCCCAGCTACCGCCGATGTTGATGCTGTCCTCAAGCGCCATGCGGGGTGACGAGCAGCGTTGTCAGGCGGCGGGGATTGATGCCTACTTCTCGAAGCCGATTTCATCGGAGGATTTGTTGTCAGCCCTGCGCCGGTTTTTTGCGATGGGCGGACAGCCGCTGGCAACGCGTCACACCTTGCTCAATCGTCATGTCTTGCGAGAGTTGCAGCGCTCGCTGAATATTTTGTTGGTCGAGGATCATCCGGTCAATCAAAAACTGGCGCTTGGCTTGCTTGAAAAGTGGGGGCATCAAGCCACGTTGGCGAACAATGGCCAGGAGGCGCTGGCGATTTTCAGCGAAAGCGCTTTTGATCTGATTCTGATGGACATGCAAATGCCGGTCATGGGCGGGCTTGAGGCGACGCTGCGTATTCGTCAGATGGAATTGGCTGATGAAAGCCGGCGGCGCACCCCGATCATCGCGATGACTGCTTCTGCCATGCAAGGTGATCGTGAAGCCTGCCTTGGTGTCGGGATGGACGAATATCTTTCAAAGCCGATCAAGGCCCGCGAGTTATTAGAAAAACTGCTCAGCTTTGGTGCCCAGATGCCCGCGCCGGAGATGCTTACGCAAGGCTTCGATTACGCAGCGGCTTTGCAGGGCAGCGATCGGGAAACCGTAGAAATCATTGCCGGCATCTTCCTGGAGACCTGGCAGCGCGATATCGAGCGCCTGCGCGCAGGGGTTGAGCAAAATGACGCGGCGCTGACTGAGCGCACCGCCCATAGTTTCAAGGGTTCGCTGGCCACTTTTTCTGCTGAGCCCGCCATCCGGGTGGCGGCTGATCTTGAAATGCGGGCCCGTAACCGCCGCCTGACAGGTATTTCGCCCGAAATCGATTCTCTGGAGCGGGAAATACGTGCGCTGGTGCCGCATCTAAAAATCGTTGCTGCGAGGGTCTCGGAGTAAACTGCGCCCTTTTTCCGGTTGACCGTGGGGAAGCCTATGTTCAGAGTCAGCCGCAGTCTCAATGGTCGCAGTCATTAATTTCCTGTACCCAGCACGCCAACATCATCTATTGCACCCATGACAACCTCAAACAATCTGCAAAAACTCCGAAAATTCCTTGAAAGCCGCACGGGCAAGGCGATCGGCGACTACAACATGATCGAGGATGGCGACACCGTGCTCGTTTGCTGCTCCGGGGGCAAGGATTCCTACACTTTGCTTGCCATGTTGATGGCGCTCCAGCAGCGTGCCCCGATTAAATTCCGGCTGATTGCGATGAATCTCGACCAGAAACAGCCAGGTTTCCCGGCCGACGTGCTGCCCGCCTATTTCGACTCAATCGGTATCGAATACCGTATCGTCGAGGCTGACACCTATTCGGTAGTCAAGGAAAAAATTCCCGAGGGAAAAACTACCTGCTCGCTCTGTTCACGACTACGGCGCGGCGTTATTTACCGCACAGCTAAAGAACTGGGCGCCAATAAAATTGCCCTCGGCCATCACCGTGACGACATGGTGCATACCCTGTTTCTCAATATGCTGTTCGGCGGCAAACTGAAAGCCATGCCACCCAAGCTGGTGACTGACGACAAGGCCCATGTTGTCATCCGCCCCCTCGCCTACTGCGCCGAAAGCCAAATCGCCAAATTTGCCCGGGGTATGGCTTTCCCGATCATCCCCTGCAATCTCTGCGGTTCTCAGGACAACATGCAGCGCCAGAAAATCCGCGAGATGATGGAAGATTGGGACAAACGCTTCCCCGGGCGTACCGAGTCGGTCTTTTCCGCCCTGCAAAATATTGTGCCGTCACACCTTGCCGATAATTCCCTTTTTGACTTTCAGGGGCTGACGCTTGACACCCCGGTCGAGGAAGGTGATATCGCCTTCGACGCGCCGGAAATGCCGATCAGCGGGATGATCGAGATAAGCCAGGAGACTTGATGTTGGCGGTGAGGTGTTTGTCATACAATTACCCGTTCAATCATTAAATATCCTGCGGGCAAATGAGTGTGACGCAACAAAATCTGATTGTCATGTTTGCCGATGTCTCGGGTAGCGCCGGCCTGTTCCAGCGCCTCGGGGATACCGAGGCAATGCACGCCGTTGAACGTTGTCTGAAGCGGATGAATCGTTCGATTGATGCTTATCGTGGCCGCACCATCCAGACCGTCGGCGACGAATTGTTGGCCGCCTTCGATTCGGCGGAGGACGCTTGCCTGGCTGCTATCGACATGCAGCAACGAATTGCTGATTTGCCGCCGGTATCGGGGCTCAAGCTGACCATCCGTATCGGCTTGCATGCCGGCTTGGTGATTGAGGAGGATGGCAAACTGAGTGGCGATGTGGTGAATAATGCCGCCCGAATAGCGGGTATTGCCCGTCGTGACCAGATTCTTGGCAGTTCCACTCTGGTTGCCGCGCTGCCTAAACCGGCAGCGATCATGGTAAAACCGGTCCCGGAACTTGGGGTGGTTGTTGAAAATAGTACAGATCTGGCGCTATTCCGCATTCACTGGCCGAGCCATGAAAATGCCGTTAATGCCGAGGCTGCATTGGGTCCGCTGAATATTTTGCCGGTCGACCGACTTTGTGTTCGATATCACGGCAAGGCTTTTTTACTCGATGCCAAGACGTCCATCCTGACACTGGGGCGCGATCTGGCCTGCAAAATAATCATTGAGGACCGCAAGGCCTCAAGACAACACGCCCGTATTGAAAAGCGGGTGGATAGTTATTATTTGGTCGATAGCAGCACGAATGGCAGTTTTGTTACCCTTTCCGGGCAGCAGGAGGTCATGGTGCGACGTGGCGAACTGCTTCTCGAAGGTAATGGGCGGATATGTTTCGGCAGTTCGGGTAATGATCCGACTACCGACTGCGCTGATTTCGAGTATCTGTAACGAAAAATGGCCATCCTGAGATGGCCATTTTGGCACATGAGCAACAAAACTTGCGCCATTTATGCAATCGTTATGTCTGCATCATTTCGCAGCGGCTGGAGCCTGTGATGTGGCGATACATTTTTTCATGAAGCTGTTCTTGGCGGCGCCGGCCAGTTTCTTTTCCTTGGCGGTTGCAGCGCAGGCGGCGTTTTCCGACGGTGCTTTGGTATCCGCCTCACATTTTTTCATAAAGCTATTTTTCGCCGCACCGGCCAGTTTTTTCTCGGCGGCTCGGCTGGCACAGTCATCGGCAGCGTAGACAGATGTTGCTGCAAATGAAATGAGCAGCAGGCTAATTAGTTTTTTCATCAGGTCATCTCCATGGATTTAAATGCAATTTAACTATCAGCGATTCAACTGTCTTCGTCAAGCATCATGCGTTGCTGGCGATCGGTGAAATCCTGCATGCTGTCGATCCCCCGTAACTGAAGAATGGTATTACGCACGGCGGCTTCGAGCAGGACTGCCAGATTGCGGCCGGCTGCTACTGGAATGACTACTTTGCGGACCGGGACACCGAGCACTTCCTGAGTCTGGGCGTCAAGGGGCAGGCGAGGAGCGTCGTCTGAGGGCAGTGTTTTTTGTAAATGGACAATCAGCTTGAGTTTCATTTTCCGGCGTGAGGCGGTCTCGCCGAAAATGGTGCGGATGTTGAGCAGGCCGAGGCCGCGGACTTCAAGGAAATCACGCAGCATGCCAGGACAGCGGCCTTCTATCGTCGTTGGCGCGATACGCGCCATTTCGACCACATCATCGGCAACCAGGCCGTGGCCGCGAGAAATCAGCTCCAGCGCCAGTTCGGATTTGCCAACGCCGGAATGGCCGGTAATCAAAACGCCCATCCCAAGGACGTCCATGAAAACGCCATGCAGATTAAGTGTGTCGGCCAATCGGGACGATAGGTAAATACGCAGCTGGTCGATCACGGCCGAGCAAGGCTTCGGCGAGACGATCAGGGGGGTATCGGATTGCGTGCAGGCATCGAGCAACAAGGGTGGAGGGGCCAGGCCATCACCGACAATAATGGCCGGCGGTTGGGCGAGAAGCAGGTCGTGGAAAACCTGACTGAAGCGCCGCTCGCCAATGCGCTGGACCCAGTCGTATTCAGCCTGCCCCATAACTTGCAGGCGTTCGGGGTGAATAATGTTGATATGGCCGACAACGTCTGCCCCGAAATTATTGGAAAGCTTGATTTCGATATGGCGATCAGCCTGGTGGCCGATAATCCAGCTGAGCAGCAATTTTTCGCGGTTGTCTTCGTAAAGCTGGACCAGGCTGATATTGCGCACGGCGTTGGCTCAGGCCTGAAAAAGGCTGATCACGGCGGTGACGTCGGATGCTTGCTGCAGGTTTTCGCGGAAAGCTCGATCCGAGAAGCGCTGGGCCAGCTCGGAAAGAATCTGGAGATGTTCTTCAGTTGCTTGTTCGGGTACTAACAATATGAAGAGCAAATTGACCGGGCGACCATCCGGTGAGTCGAATGGCACTGGCGAGGCAAGGCGCATAAATGCACCTGCGGCTTGTTTAAGGCCTTTGATCCGGCCATGTGGAATAGCAACACCTTGACCAAGGCCGGTTGAACCGAGTTTTTCACGGGCAAAAAGGCTATCGAAAATGACTGATCGGGCGAGTCCGAGATGCGCCTCGAAAAGCACGCCAGCCTGCTCGAAAACCCGTTTTTTACTGCCCACGTCGAGGTCAAGAAGAACCTGCGATGGAGACAGGATATTGGATAAGGGGTTCATAGGGGAATTCTGAAAAGGAAAGGCCGCAGCTTCACGGCTGCGGCCAATTGGCGCTTATTCAGCTACTTCGAGCGTAGGCTTTTCACCGCGATGGTGATCCTGAACCTTTTGCTTGTACTTTTGCACCTGGCGATCCAGTTTGTCGAACATGGCGTCGATGGCAGCGTAAAGATCGTCGCCAGATTCTTCGACGTGCATATCCTTACCCGGCACATGCAAAGTCGCCTCGGCTTTTTGCTTGAGTTTCTCAACAGAGAGAACCACGCTAACACCGGTGACTTTGTCAAAATGGCGAACGACGGGATCCAGTTTGTTCTCGACGTATTCACGTAAAGCCGGCGTTACCTCGATATGGTGACCACTGATCTGCAGATTCACTTTTTTTCTCCTCTCTCTACAGGGTCTTGCGTAAATTGACCGGCGGGATGCTGAGGGACTCGCGGTATTTTGCTACCGTGCGTCTGGCCACAACAATTCCCTGCTGGCCTAGTATTTCGGATAATTGACTATCCGACAAGGGCTTCTTGCTATTTTCAGCCGAGATCAACTGCTTGATCAAGGCGCGGATAGCGGTAGCAGAGCACGCCCCACCGGTATCGGTGGAAACGTGGCTGCCAAAGAAATATTTGAGTTCGAAGATGCCGCGCGGTGTCGCCATGTACTTTTGATTGGTGACGCGGGATACGGTCGACTCATGTAAACCGAGAATATCTGCAATTTCACGAAGCACGAGTGGCCGCATGGCAACCTCGCCATGCTCGAAGAACTGGCGCTGGCGATCGACAATGGCTTGCGTCACCCGGTGAATGGTCTCAAAGCGCTGCTGCATGTTCTTGATCAGCCAGCGGGCTTCCTGCAACTGGCCGGTCAGATTGCCATTGCCGCGCCGCTGACGGCCGAGGATTTCAGCGTACAGGCGGTTAATGCGCAGACGCGGATAGGCGTCTGGATTAATGTAGGCAGTCCATTGGCCTTTGAGCTTTTTAACGATCACGTCGGGCGTGATATAGCGCGCCTCAATCTGGGCAAAGCGTGCGCCCGGTCGTGGATTCAGGCTAACAATCAAGGCGTGCGCTGTTTTCAGCGCTTCGTCGTCGCAACCTGTCAGGCGACGAATTTTGGCGAAGTCGCGGGCGGCGAGTAACTCCAGGTATTTATCGACAATGGTGAGTGCCAACGCTCGGTCTTCACTCGGTGGCAAAACCTTCATTTGCAGCGCCAGGCATTCTTGTGGGCTGCGCGCACCGATGCCGACCGGATCAAAATTCTGGATCAGGCGCAGGGCGATTTCCAGTTCCTCAATCTCGATTTCATATTCCGGGGGCAGCGTTTCCCAAAGTTCATGCAACGGTGTGGAGAGATAGCCATCATCATCCAGCGCCTCGATCAGGAAGCGGACCAGGCTACGGTCACGCTCGGAAAGCTGCGTCATTCCCAGTTGCCAACCCAGATGGTCACGCAGGCTTATGGTGGTGGCGTGGATATCTTGCGAATCGCTGTCGTCATCTTCATCGCGTCCGGCGCCGGTAAAGGTGCCGGCATCCGAACTCCAGCGGTCATCGTCGACATCGCTTGGCGTCGACGGCACATCCTGCTCGCGAACATCGCGCGCATCTTGCTCTTCGCGCTCAACGCGCTGGTCGCGCTCGCCTTCAGTCGTTTGCGGCGCGTCAAATTGCTGAGCTGCCGTAAACGACTCGCTGCCTTGTTCGTCATCGCGCTCCAGCATCGGATTTTCAAGCAGATAGCGCTCGATTTCCTGCTGCATTTCGACGGTCGACAACTGCAGCAGCTTGATTGACTGTTGCAACTGAGGGGTCAGCGCAAGGTGCTGCGATAGTTTGAGTTGGAGGGCTGGCTTCATTGAATGGGTAACGGGTGCGGCTTAGTCAGAGTTTGAAATGTTCACCAAGGTAAACCTTGCGCACACTTTCATTATTGACAATCTCTTTTGGCACTCCGGCGGCCAAGACGCGGCCGGCGCTAATAATATAAGCATGATCACAAATACCCAGTGTCTCGCGGACGTTGTGATCGGTAATCAATACCCCGATATTACGCTCCTTCAGGAAGCGAATGATCTTTTGAATTTCAAGCACGGCAATTGGGTCGACCCCGGCAAACGGTTCGTCGAGCAGAATAAAGCGTGGGTTGGTGGCCAGGGCACGGGCAATTTCGACCCGACGCCGCTCGCCGCCAGAGAGCGCAGAGGCATTCACATGGCGAACGTGATCAATATGCAATTCGTTGAGCAGACCCTCAACGCGATCATTGAGTTCGGCTTCCGGCAAGTTGAGCAGTTCAAGAACGGCGCGGATGTTTTCTTCGACATTCAGTTTGCGAAAGACCGAGGCTTCCTGAGGCAGGTAGGAAAGGCCTTTACGCGCCCGGCTATGCATGGGCAGATGGGTCAGTTTGGCCTCGTCGATATACACTTCGCCGCCATCTGCGGCGACCAGACCGACGATCATATAAAAACAGGTGGTCTTGCCGGCGCCATTCGGGCCAAGCAAGCCAACGATTTCACCGGATTTGACTTCGAAGGAAACGTCTTCAACGACGGTTCGCGCTTTGTAGCGTTTTTTTAAATTGTGGGCTGAAAGCTTGGCAAGTGGGAGGGTCATTCATCGGCTCCACGCATGGCCCGGCGCATGGTTTGCGTGATGGCATCACCGGAAAAGCCACGATATTGCAAAAAACGCATTTGTTTGGCCCGTTCTGCGGGTGTTTCTGGCAGCTGGCCGAATTTGCGTGCCCAGACGGCTTGGCAGCGCTCAATTTCATCGCCAGCTTCCGGCAGTGCCGCCGCGATGTCTTCGTCGCTCACACCACTCTGTCGCAACTCCTGTTTCAGGCGCCCGTTGCCGTAGCGCCGGGCGCGAACGATGACCCGCTGGC
>CAZLPR010000018.1:0-15328 GCA_964561415.1 uncultured Dechloromonas sp.
CAAAGCCACGAATTTGTCTTCTGAACCGCTAACACCTTCGGCAATCGTCACCGCGGCACGCCGACAGACCGCGCCTATCGTCCGCTCCAGCGTGCGCACGCCGGCTTCACGCGTGTAATCGCGAATAATGGCGACCAGCGCCGCTTCGCTCAGTTCAAGCTGCCCCGCCTTGAGGCCGTTTTGTTCGAACTGCCGGCCGAGCAGGTAGCGCAAGGCGATTTCGCGCTTTTCCTCCTGCGTGTAGCCCGGCAGCTGAATGATCTCCATCCGGTCGCGGAGCGGGCCGGGGATCGTATCCAGAACGTTCGCCGTGGTGATGAAAAGCATGCGCGACAAGTCGTAAGGCAGCGCCAGATAGTTGTCGCGAAAACTGTTGTTCTGCTCCGGATCAAGCACTTCGAGCAGGGCCGAGGCGGGGTCTCCATGAATGCCCGTGCCCAATTTGTCGATTTCATCGAGCATCATGACGCAGCCGCGCGAACCGGCTTTTTTGATCGCCTGAATAATATTGCCGGGCAGCGCGCCGATATAGGTGCGCCGATGGCCGCGAATTTCGGCTTCGTCATGCACGCCACCCAGCGAAGCCCGCACGAACTGCCGGCCAAGCGCCTTGGCAATCGACTGCCCGAGTGAAGTTTTACCGACTCCGGGCGGGCCGACAAAACAAAGGATCGGGCCATGCCCGTTCGGATTCAGCTTGCGTACCGCGAGAAACTCGATAATTCGTTTTTTCACCGGATCAAGGCCGAAATGGTCCGCATCGAGCATGCGCCGCGCCTCGCTGATATCGATGCTATCTGGCGCCGGCGTTTTCCAGGGCAACTCGATCAGCCAATCGAGATAAGTGCGCACCATGGAATATTCAGCCGACATGTCGGTCATATGGGCCAGACGTTTCAGCTCCTTGGCCGCCTGCGCCGCGACTTCATCGGGCATTTCCGCTGCGTCAATCGCCTTCTGCAAGGATTCAATTTCCGCCGTATTGCCGGCATCGCCCTCGCCCAGCTCCTTCTGAATTGACTTCAACTGCTCACGCAAGAGGTATTCACGCTGCCGCTCATTCATATTGGCCTGCGTCCGCTGATCGATCTCGCGCGAAAGGCGCAACACTTCGCGCCGCCGGGCGATTAAATCAAGGATTACATCGAGCCGCCGCATCAGTTCCGGCGCTTCGAGCACCGACTGACGCTCGGCCGGCTTGATGTCGATCATGCCGGCGACCAGATCGGCCAGGGCGCCGGGCGAGGTAATGCTGCCGATCGCATTCACCAGCTCTGGCGAAGCCTGCGGCAACATTTCCATGACCTCCATGGCACGCTCCTTCAATTGAACAAAGCGCGCCTCAATCTGACTATCGGTGATTTCCGCCGCTTCAATGCGCTCAACCGAGGCAACCTGAAAGGGAAAGCCGGACAAATAGCCAGTAACGCGAAAACGTTGCAGCCCCTGACGAACGATGACATGGGCGTTATCCGGCATGGTGACGTAGCGCATGATGCTGGCCACCGTGCCCACGGTGTAAAGATCATCCGGACCGGGGAATTCGACTTCAGGGTTGCGCTGGAGAAGAATACCGACCGGACAATCGGCTTTAACAGCATGCTGGGCGGCCAGTAAGGAAGCTTCGCGACCAATCGTAAACGGCAGAATCATGCCGGGGAAAAGTACCGCGTTGCGCATCGGAATAATCGCCAGCGCCCCTTCCGGGATGACAAACGCTGGTTTGTCCGGCTCGCCGGCAAGCTCATCAACGGCATTTTCACGGCTCTGGCTGATCTCTTTTTCTTCCATGGCCGGATCAATCCTCAATAGCGCCGCAAAACGAGCCTAAGGCAGCCATCCTCGACAAATTGCTCAAGCAGCTCGAATTTTCCCGATGGCAATGAAATACGCCGTTCAAATCGCCCGTAAGGAATTTCCAGGCGATGAATGGCGGCCCGATGCCATGACCCGGGCATCGGGCGCTGGCCGCTAATCAGCAGGCCAGCCTGATCAAAAACCACCTCAACCTGGTTGGCCTTGACACCGGGTAACGCAACGAGCAAGCGCAGTTCGCCATCCTGCTCATAGGCGTCGACCGGTGGCTCCCAGCACGGCAGAGATTGCGAACTGACGACGGCAAAGAATTGGCGTTGCCGTTGCTCGACGCCACGCAGCAGTTGCAGCGCCTCGGCCCAAACCCACAACCTCGGATCATCTGATCGCATGACTAATAGTTAATGCTTGGTGCTTGCGTCAATATCCGCATTCAGGCTGGCTGACGAACGATACGGGCGTACTTTTCCCTCATGTCGCGTCAAGGCGATCCCGATCATTTCAATGACAACGGCCAGGCCGATGATTAGCAGGCCGATCCAGGATTCCGGGGCCAGCACCTGGAGCAAGATGCCGAAAACAAGCAGCCCAGCCGCAAGAGCTCTCCGGAAGACGGAAGTTTTCATGGTCAAAAAATTGGTCACGGCGACACCGGCATCGGTACAGGCCGGCGTATTGCCCCGAATGGCCGGCTGATTTTATTGAAATGCCCGGCAATCCTGGTCCCGCATTTGGGGCAGGCGCCTTCCGGCATCAGGTCATAGCGACAGATTTCGTACCAGTCGCGGACGATCACCTCGTGCTGACAATTCGGGCAGAAGGTTGTGTCGCCCTCAAGATCGTGCACGTTGCCGGTATAGACGTAATGCAGGCCGGCATCGAGCGCGATGCGGCGGGCTCTGCTAAGCGTCGCATGCGGCGTGGGCGGCACATCCCGCATTTTCCAATCCGGATGAAAAGCGCTGAAATGCAAGGGCACGTCGAAGCCCAACTCTCGGGCAACCCAGCCGGCAAGCTGGGTAATCTCGGCGTCCGAATCGTTGTAACCGGGGATCAGCAGCGTGGTGATTTCGAGCCAGCAGGATGTCTCATGGTGTACATAGGCCAGCGTATCGAGTACCGGCTGCAGATGGCTACCCGTCAACTTGACATAAAAGTCTTCGGTAAAGGCCTTGAGGTCGATATTGGCCGCATCCATTTTGCTGAAAAATTCACGGCGCGGTGCGTCGTGGATATACCCGCCCGTCACCGCCACGGTCTTCAGGCCGCGGTCATGGCAGGCATCGGCGGCGTCAAGCGCGTATTCAAAAAAGATGACGGGATCGTTATAGGTAAAGGCAACGCTCTTGCTGCCATTGAGACGCGCCACTCGGGCAATTTCTTCCGGCGAGGCCGCATCCATCAGGCGATCCATCTCGCGCGATTTGGAAATATCCCAGTTCTGGCAGAACTTGCAGGCCAGATTGCAGCCCGCTGTGCCGAAGGAAAACACGCTGGAACCGGGGAAAAAATGGTTCAGCGGCTTCTTTTCAATCGGGTCGATACAAAAGCCGGATGAACGGCCATAGGTCGTCAGTACCAACTGATTGTCAACGCGGCCCCGCACGAAACAGAAGCCGCGCTGCCCTTCCTGCAATTTACAGTCACGCGGACAAATATCACACTGAATACGGCCATCGGCCAGTGTGTGCCAATATTTTGTCGGGTGGCGCTGATCAAGCCCAATCGATTCGTCCATGGTCCCTAACTCCTTCTATCCGTCGGTAGGCAGTGCGAAATGCAGCTCGCCGAATCAATGAGACCAGTGCACGCGCAAAAGATTTTCCGCCCGGTTGTAATGAAACTCCAGTTCGCCTTGATAGGCCCGGTGCACTGCCTCACCACAGGCACGGGCGAGATGGATATCAGTCGTCGTGAGCAATGCGGCATCGTCCTGCTCCTCAATCGCCATCAGGCGCTGTAGCGGATGTTGAAGACGGGCACGCTGCTCTTCATGGTGTACCAACGCCATGATTTCACTGCGATGGGCTTTAAAAAATGGGCCGCTCAAGCTGACAAAACCGGCCGGATAATGGTCGCTGATCCGGTGGCAAGCCGGACAAAGTTCGCTATGTGCAGCTTCTGGAACATCCCGCCAAGCCCAGTGACCGTCATGAAAAACAGCCTGGCATTGCGGACAAACGGTGGGTTCAGGGAGTTTTCCCTTGGCCTTATAGGCATCGTGCACGGTCTCCTGCAGCAGGCGGTCGTGGCGAATTGGCTGAAATCCGGCTTGGTTATGGGTATTTTTCATGGCCACACTCCTTGGTAAGGTTCCCGGAATCGTTATCGCCGCTCAGGCCTGGCGCAAAAATCGGCTGAAAATCAGTGTCGACCGCAGCATTCACCGTCAGGCAACAAACGCTGACGTATTCACCGCGATCAAGCTCGCCATTAAGCGCGGAAGCGATTAGCGCTCCGATATTTAGCCCATCAATCCGGAATGCACAAAGAAATGATATTTCCTGCCCCTTCGCCAAAAAATACTGCAATGCGCGTAATCGCATTACGGCGAACTCAGTAGGCAAACGCCTCTTTCATGGCGGGCAGACCAGCAATGCCTGGCGATAAAAAATCAACCGGATAACAAGTACAGCCGGGAAGGCGTAATGATGCGCCAACCCGGCAAATAAGGCCTCTCAGGAGAAGAAGCCAGCGTCCTTATTTGACCTCAACCGCCCGCCGCTGCGCGCCTTCTTCTTTCGGCAAAACAACTTCCAGGATGCCATCCTTCAGACTGGCACTGATCTTCGCCTTGTCGATACCGGACGGAATGGAGAGGCTGCGGGAGAAATTGCCTTGGGCGATTTCACAGCGAAAATAGTCTTTCCGTTGCTCCTTCGATTCGCGCTGCACACACCCCTTGATACTGAGCGTGTTATCACTTACCGAAACGTCGACATTCTTTTTCTCAACACCCGGAAGTTCAACCCGAATCAGAATGTCTTTGTCACGATCAATCACGTCCATCTGCGGTGCCCGGATACTTTCGAACGATTCTTCCATGGCGCCCCACATCGGCCAGTTCCAGGGAATCGGGGAAATCCAGCTCCGCGACATTAAACGATCAAAAAGACGTTCAACTTCATCAATCGCCCCCGCAATCGCCACCGGGCGTTGTACTTCAGGTGCAATTGCACCGGGTTTGGTCGATACAACCACATCTTGCTTGGTTTCGTTGGTCATGAGTTTTCTCCAAAAGATTTAGGGGGGATATGTACGCTGCACTTTTTACAGAACGACAAAACGAGATATCTCCGGATCGTTTTTCGACGCTTGTAAAGCGTTGTACAGACGCATAATCTATGGCGGGAATCCAATCGACAACATACTAACGGGGCAGTATTCTCATTAGGTCGAAGTTGGTAATCAATTGAAAATTAATGGTTTTTACCAAGAAACACCACCGAAAACCTACTAGCCATCCGGAATGCTGGACAAATTTTGTATCGCCAACCCACCGGTGCCTGAGCGTCCCTCATACGGCGCTTCTGCCTGCGCCTCGCCCTCATCTCCTGCGAGTAAAACGCTGGCGGAGGGCGAATTGCCGCTGCCAATTTATCGCCACCCGGCAAACATGCTCCCTTTCCGGTTGATCAGGTGTTGCAGATCAGGATCGACGCTACGCACTGGCTTTGATCTCGGCAGCCAATCCTTATTATTATTTGGCATCGATTCGCTGATGGCCTCTGCCTTATTGGCATTTTTTGCGGTTTCTTCCTGGTGCGTAATGATATCCGGCGTGTTCATGGCTAATCCCGATCAGGTCACTGAATAGATAATTTGCAGGCCAGTCAAAGCGAACCTGCACGGTCGTTACAGGTTTCCAAGGATAAACAAATGAGGGAAATCCCGAATATACAAACTTCATTATTTGACCTACCTGAAGTCCGGTATTCGAAGCGCGACAGCATGCAGAGACAACGAATACTGGCCCTCAATATCGAAATGGCCAGCCCTGCGGTCAACCGGAAAAACGGGACAAAAAACACCTCGCTCCGCATCGAAATACGCCGTTCTACGTAAATGCATCGGCGGACACATTTGGGAAACTGAGGAGATGAAAAATACCGCCGACAACTTATCCAGCCCGCTCCCGACCTGGCTGGCCAATTTCCGCCAGCAATTGGGCGGCGGCGATGCCAGCCGGATCGAAATCATCGAAACGCATATTTCCTGGCTATTACTCGATGAGCACTTCGCCTACAAAATCAAAAAGCCGATCAAACTGCCATTTCTTGACTACAGCACGCCCGCCCGGCGCCACTTTTGCTGCGAAGAAGAACTCCGCCTCAACCGGCGCTTTGCCCCTGAACTTTACATTGACCTCGTACCCACCCATCCGTCGGCAGATGAGTGGGCCGTCCGCATGCACCGCTTTGCCGAAGCCGGGCGCCTCGACCACGTTTGTGCCCGCGGCGAACTGACACCGGCGCAGCTCTCCGACCTGGCCCGGGTCATTGTCACTTTTCATGACCGGGCGAACGTCGCCCCACCCGACTCAGCTTTTGGCGAAGCAGATCAGGTGCTCGCCGCGACTCAGGACAACTTTGTCGAATTGCAGCAACTGCTGCCTGAAACGCGGGCGCGGCTGGAAAAACTGCAGAACTGGACCCGCAATGAATTCTCGCAGCGCAGTCAACAGATGGCCGCACGCAAAAAAACCGGGTATATCCGGGAATGTCACGGCGACCTCCATCTTGGCAACCTGGTTTTGATCGACGGCAAGGTGACGCCTTTCGACTGCATTGAATTCAACGAAAATCTCCGCTGGATCGACGTCGTCTCCGAAATCGCCTTCACCTACGTCGATCTGCTCGATCATCAGCGCCCCGACCTGGCCGGCTGGCTGCTCAACGAATGGCTGGCTCGTTCCGGCGATTTCGCTGGCGTGCCACTGCTCCGCTTCTATGCCGTCTATCGGGCGCTGGTGCGCACCAAAGTCGCCGCCATTCGCAACGCCGCAGCTGAGGCCGGTGAATATTTAACTATGGCGGAAAAGCTGATTGCACCGCCCGAGCCAAGCTTAACAATCACCTTCGGCCTCTCCGGATCAGGCAAAACCACCGTCAGCACAGCCATGCTCCTCGCTGACAACAGCGCAAGCACATTGCGCCTGCGCTCAGATATCGAGCGCAAACGGCTCTTCAGCTTAACTGCCGATGCCACAAGCCATGCCGCGATCGACAGCGGTATTTACACCGCCGAAGCCAGTTCCCGCACCTACGCCCATCTGGCCAAAATAAGCACTGAGTTATTGGCCAATGGCTGGTCCGTCATCATCGACGCAGCCTTCCTCAAACACCAACAGCGTGATTTTTTTCATCAGCTGGCCGATGAATACCGGGTGCCATTCAAAATCAACGCCTGCAGCCCATCACCCCTGGGGCCAGCGATTGACGCGATGGTCGCGGCACTGCAACAGCGCATCAGCCAACGCCACGGCGATGCCTCCGAAGCAACACTCGCCGTTCTCGAACGACAACTGACTCAAATCGAGCCGCTGGGGCAAGACGAAATGCCCTTTGTTACCAGCCCACGCAGCCCAGATGCCATCAACGAAGGCCCAGTACCTTCCACGCCTGTAGTCTAAATCAGGCAAGTGGGACAACTATCCTGACGCAGTGAGCCTGTTGGCTTCAAACTTGACACACAGCCAGTGTCGGAAAAGTTTACACAACAGCCACCGACCCAAATTTTCAATCGAGCAAAAAATAAATTAGTTATTAACTTTCAAATACTTAAATAGAAAACGCATCATAGGCATGATACATGCTTACATTAAAGCAAGGAAACCCTCTTCCTCAAACTTTAATCAGGAGTACTCACATGCTAAATAATATTAAAAAAGCGGCAATCGCCTCCGCTCTGGTTTTAGCTCCTTTCGCGGCCCAAGCCACCCCCCTTACGGTCGATGGCGTGACGTTTAACCCTGGTGATCAATTCATTACCACCGCACTTTGGGAATCCGTTTTAACCTCTTCGTCAGGCACCTTGAGTGGTGTTGGTATTGTTAGCCAAATTGACAACACAGGTGGACTGGGTACGACCTGGACAAACGGTCAAAATGGCACCCAGCTGACTTACTACTTTACGGACTACACAGTAGCAAAATGGTATGACCTTGCTGGCATTGGGCACCTTGCGGGTGATGATATTGGCATTGGTTACAATTTTAGCACTGGCGCCAAAGCAATCGACTTTACCGGGGGGGTCGTCAGTATTTTTGCCGACAATATTTCCCGAGTCGGTTACACCCAACTGAATCCATCAGCAGGCGGCGGTTCGAATGCAACTGATATTGCCAATGCAACCGATGGAGCCTTATGGCTTGAGTATGCAGGTCATACCCATACCATCATTGATGTCAACTTGGGTGCTCGTACAGGCACTTTGATCGGCGACGTGGATGGAGTAAACAACATCCACGTTGGCAACAAAGGTACTGGCTACCTGGATGCGACTGGCGGTAACGTATTCGGAAACTTCGACACCAACTCTTGGAATCTTCTGACCAGTGGCATTGCCGACGCAAAATTTGAAGCAAAAGTGAGCAATACGAACTCAGGACCAAATTGGCCGCTCAGTGGCACCGCTTCTTTCAAAACGACCGCGATCCCAGAACCTGGTTCCTTGGCACTTATCGCTCTAGGCCTCTTGGGTGCGGGGTCATTTAGCCGTCGTCGCCGCTCCGCCTGATTGCCAGAATAGGGTATCTATTCCTCTTTCGACCACCAACAATGCCCAAAATACCTCGGGGGCATTGTTGGTGTCTAAAGACCGTGCTATCAGTGAAAAAGGAGCGTGGCTCGATTTAACCCAGAAATTTCCCCCCGCTCTGCCTTACGATTGCCAAATCGCCCTTTCCCCACAAGGCAATCATGCCAACCTCAGGCTTCATTCAACTCGCGGTAACAGCGCCCTCTGCCGACAACTCGCAGCCGTGGCAATTTATCGAAAGCCCCGAGGGGGTTTCTTGTTGTTACAAAGACCGCGCTATCAAGCAGGATCCTTTTGGCCCGCTGGGACACGGCACCTTGATGTCCGCTGGCGCACTGCTGGAAAACATCAATTTGCTCTGCGCCGGGAGGGATGAAAAGCCCCAAGTTTGTATTGATACATCTCATTGGTCCATCGCAATCCCCACAGCTGCCTGGCAAACCGACCCCGAGCCGGCAATCGCAGATTTATTACGCGCCCGACACACTAATCGCCACCCTTTTTCTGCTTTGCCGGCCACGCCGATTGAGGAAGCCGCACATTCACTTTCAGCACGAACCATCACGCTGACATCTCCAGCGCCAATCAAACAATTAACCAAGGCCTTGACGGACTGCTCAATCGCCCGTTTCAACAGCCAGGAACTCCACGAATGGCTATTTTCCAGCCTACGCTGGACGCCCAGCGAAGTGGATTCAGGAACGGGACTGGATATTGAAACGCTGCCATTACCCCCCGGTGGACGGCAATTCATGCAATGGATTGCCCCTTGGGAGCGCATGAAACTACTCAATCGCTTTGGCATTTATCGAATTCTCGCCGCAGCCGATTCCGCTCTGTTTCGCCAGGCGCCGGGTGTCATTGCTTTTGTCGGCGGTCAGGCACCGGCTGATATTTTTGAATGCGGCCAGCTGATGCAGCGCACCTGGCTGACGCTCAACGCACAAGGGATTGCGGTTCATCCTTATTACGCATTGACTGACTTGGGTAATCGCCTCCGCCAAAAACGGCTGGATGATCGCTGGGTCAGCAAAGTTAAAGGCGCGCAGGCAATGGCAGCTGAGGTGTTGCAATTACGTCAGGACGAACAGGTGCACATGCTTTTCCGCATTGGCTCGCCCCAAAAGACACCCATTCGCTCAAGGCGCCTTCCGGTCGATCTGTTCATGGCACAGCGTCAACCATAAAAGTACGACACTGGCAAAATTATCAGCGCCACCTTCTCTCAGCGACTATTTAAGCCGTTTTCTTCAGTTGCTGCGTGACCAGAAATCGCATCAAACGCTGCAATGGATTGCGATGCCCGCCCGGGCGCCAGGTTCTGACATAGCGCATTCGATAGGCATCAAACTGGCTACCCCACGGCGCCAGCTTGACGCCCGGCCGATGCAAAGCCAGTTTTAGCACCTCCACCGCAGCGACGCCGGCGCAAAGCTGGCACGAGGCAATACACGATGGCCCTCGCCGCTCGGCCAAATTAATGCGGCTCATATCGACGACATAACCACGTTGCAGCATCGCTGGCGAAAGCCCGACCAGGAAGCGAATGGCCATTTCCATTTCGTCACAGCCATCAAAACCAAAATATTCCTCAAAGGGCATGCCACCCGGCCCAAAGACCAACAGCGCAGTGCCCAGACCCAGCGGTGCGGCAGTGACCACCGGAATGCCTTTGCGCTCACAGGCGGCAAAAGTCATACGCCGCGCTTCAAAAGCGAAGAAGTCGAGGCCGTCGACATAAACATCAACGCCATCGAGAAAATCGTCGAGGCAAGACTGGTCAATGCCCTTCGGGAAGACTCTCAGATCAAGCTCAGGATTGATATCCAGCGCCATTTCGCCAAGCACTTCGATCTTCGAGCGGTCAAGACTCTGCATCGTGGCCCCGACCTGGCGGTTGAAGTTGACGATGTCGAACACGTCAAAATCGGCAATCGAAAATTTCCCGATGCCAAGACGAGCCAGGGTTAACAAGTGCACACCACCCACCCCGCCCAGGCCGCCAATGCCAACTCGCGATTCGCGTAGTTTTGCCTGCTCCGCTTCAGTCACCCAACCGATGTTGCGTGAAAAGGCAGTGTCATAATTAAAGCTTCGCATCCCGGCTCCTAAGCAATCATTTTAAGATTACACTTTCCTTCGGACATTAGCCGAAATGCATCGCACTGCCAATGATTAGCCTGCTCACCGACATAAAACTATCAGTCCGTAACCTGACCCGAAATATCAATCGGACGCTGGTTGCAGGCTTCACGGTCGCAGGCGGCGTCATGGCATTTCTCCTCGCTGGCGGATTCATCAACTGGATTTTTTATGACATGCGCGAGGCAACCATTCATTCGCAACTCGGTCATATCCAGATCGTTCGCCCCGGCTATTTTGCCAAGGGCATTTCCGATCCTTATTCCTTTTTACTACCGGCAGCCTCGCCGGAACTGAAATTACTGGAAGAAACACCAGGCATCACCAGTGTGACCCCACGCCTCGCATTCAGCGGGTTGGCCAGCCGCGAAGAAATCACCATTCCGTTTGTCGGCGAAGGCATTGATCCAGAACATGAGCGCCCGATCAGCACCCGGCTCACCATCATGGCAGGACGCGATCTGGCGAATATGAAGGATGCCGAGATCATTCTCGGGGAAGGACTGGCGCGCAGCCTTGAGGCGAAACTAGGTGATGCCATTGTTTTGCTCGGCACCGCGGCAAACGGTAGCGCCAACGCCATTGAACTCAAACTGGTCGGCACCTTTGCCACGATCAGCAAAGAGTACGACGATACGGCTTTACGCGTGCCCATTCCATTCGCCCGAAAATTGATGCGGGTCGCAGGCTCAACTTCCTGGGTTGTGCTTTTGAAAAGAACGGAAGACACCGCCAAAATCGTCGATTCAGTCTCGGGTAAGCTGCCCGCGGCCGACTTCGAAATCACACCCTGGACCCAGCTGGCCGACTTCTACAACAAGACGGTTGCGCTGTTCTCAAAACAGGTCGATGTCATGAAGATCATTATTGGTCTGATCATTGTGTTGACCATCTCCAATACGCAAACCATGAGCGTCTTGGAACGGACTACCGAAATCGGGACCAGCCTGGCCATTGGCCTGCGAAATAATGACGTATTGCGCCTTTTTCTCGTCGAAGGGCTGCTCATCGGCATTATTGGCGGCGTCACCGGCATTGTGCTGGGCTACGGGCTGGCCGCAGCGATTTCGGCCATTGGCATCCCCATGCCGCCGCCGCCCGGCATGACGCACGGCTTTACCGGGCAGATCCTCGTCAGCAGCGCTCTCGCGTTCGATGCCCTGGTGCTGGCGCTGGTGACAACACTGATAGCGAGCATCATGCCGGCCTGGCGCGCCAGCCGCATGAATATTGTCGATGCCTTGCGCTGCAACCAGTAAATGACCAGCCGCTTATTCTCCCTCGCCCTCAGAAACATCATTCGCCAGCGAGCACGCTCAGCGGCGACGCTCATGGCCATTGCGATTGGCGTCATCGGCCTGATCCTCGCTGGCGGCTTCGTGCAGGATATTTTTATCCAGCTGGGCGAGGCAATGATCCATTCGCAAACCGGTCACATTCAGCTGACAAAACAAGGCTACCGCGAAGGGAAAAGCCATTCACCAGACAAATACCTGATTGAAAACCCGGATCAACACAAAACCGCCCTCCAGCAAAGCCACCCTGAAATACAACAAACCATGGCCCGGCTTGGCTTCAGCGGCCTCCTGAATAATGGCAAACGCGATCTCGGCATCATCGGCGAAGGCATCGAACCGGATGCCGAAGCAGACGTTGGCACTTACCTGGAGTTTGTCGAAGGACGCGCCCTGAAAAATAGCGATCTCGACGGCATTGTTGTTGGCCAAGGCGTTGCCAAGTCACTTGGGTTAAAAATCGGCGACCGGATCACGCTGGTTATTACGCTTTCACAAGGCGCGGTCAATACGCTCGATTTTGAGCTAATCGGGGTTTTCCAGAGTTTCTCGAAAGAGTTCGACGCCCGCGCCGTACGCATTCCGCTCGAAGCCGCCAAGCTGTTGATGGACACACCCGCCGCTCACCTGCTGGTAGTCATGCTGGCGCATACTGAAAATACGAATGCTGCGGTCAACGCGATAAAAGGCCAGTTTTCGGTGCAAGGTTTTGAGGTCAGCGCATGGAACGAACTCTCGGACTTCTATGAAAAGACCGTTCAGCTCTACGACCGTCAGTTTGGCGTCTTGCGCCTGATTATCCTCATCATGGTTCTGCTCAGCGTCGTCAATAGCGTCAACATGACCCTGTTCGAACGAACCCGCGAATTCGGCACCATGCGCGCCATCGGCGATCGATCCAGTTTTATCTTCAAACTGGTCATGACCGAAAGTTTTCTCCTTGGCATTTTTGGCGCCCTGATCGGTATGGCATTAGGCTGCCTGGCCGCCATCGGCATCTCCGCCATTGGCATTCCAATGCCCCCCCCACCCAACGCCAATCTCGGTTACACCGCGTTAATCCGGCTCACCCCAAGCACCGTTTTAATCGCTGGCTTCATCGGGTTTACCGCGACTGTACTGGCCACAGTGCTCCCCGCTCGCCGCGCTGCCCGGCTCGACATCGTCGATGCCCTTCGCCACGGCGTCTGATCATCGTTGTGAAATACACCACGTTCAAAATTAATGTTGCAGCATAATATAAAGTCGTTTCCGTTATGATTATGAACTATGACATTGCCCGGCTCGGTCGGCCTGCGACCTGATTGAGAGGAAAAATCCATGACTCGTATAAATATCAAATCTGCCAGCAAATGGCTGATGATCGCTACAACGGCCTTCGTTTTTACCGGCTGCGCCAGCAACTACCCGGCCGCACCAACATCAGCCGCCTCGGCTGACTACAGCTACAAAATTGGCCCCGGTGACAATCTCAACATCGTCGTCTGGCGCAACCCGGAACTGTCGATGAGTGTGCCGGTTCGCCCTGACGGCAAAATTTCCGCACCGTTGATCGACGATCTGAATGCCATGGGCAAGGACTCCACCGCGCTCGCCCGGGATATCGAAAAAGAGCTTGCCAAATTCATTCGCGACCCCGTCGTTACCGTCATCGTCACCGGCTTTGTCGGCCCGTTCAGCGAACAGATCCGCGTCATTGGCGAAGCGGCCAAGCCGCAGATTCTCGCCTACAAGCAAAAGATGACCGTCCTTGACGTGATGATCGCAGTCGGCGGCATCACCGATTTCGCCGATGGCAACAGCGCAACAATCCTCCGTACCTCCGAGAACAATGCGCAATATCAGGTTCGTCTGAAAGACCTGGTCAAGCGTGGCGATTACTCGGCCAACGTTGAAATGAAACCGGGCGACATTCTGATCATCCCGCAAAGCTGGTTCTGATCAATCGATTCTCAACGCATACCGCGCCGGCTAAAACTGGAGTGGTCGTAAGCTTGGACTCCTAGATGGAAGATATTCTTCGTCAGGCGCTCGTCATCCTGCGCGCCACCTGGAAGCATCGCCGACTCGGCATGCTGGTTGCATGGGTGGTGGGTGCCATTGCCGCCGGTGTGATTCTGCGCATTCCCGATCGATACGAAGCTTCGGCCCGAATCTTCGTCGATACGCAATCAATATTGAAACCCTTGATGTCCGGGCTGGCCGTTCAGCCCAACATCGAACAACAAGTCATGATGTTGAGCCGCACCCTGATCAGCCGTCCCAATGTCGAAAAACTAGTGCGCATGGCCGATCTTGACCTCAAGCTCAAAGGTAAGGCCGAGCAGGATGCACTGGTCGACAGCCTGATGAAAACCCTCAAAATCCAAAGCATCGGCCGCGACAACCTTTACGCTCTCTCCTACCGTGACACCGACCCGGCAAAAGCCCAGCGCGTAGTTCAGGCACTGGTTTCCATCTTTGTCGAATCCAGCCTTGGCGATAAACGCTCGGACTCCGATTCGGCACGAAAATTTATTGATGAACAGATTCGCGGCTACGAGAAAAAACTCCAGGATGCCGAAGCGCGTCTGAAGGATTTCAAACTGCGAAACATGGAATTGCAATTGGGTGAAGGTAAAAACAGCGTTGATCAACTCTCCTCCCTTGCCGCTGAGCTCAATAGCTCTCGCCTGGCCTTGCGGGAAGCCGAAAACTCTCGCGATGCCATGCGTCGCCAGATTCTTGGCGAAGAGCCTGTCCTCTTGCCGGATTCATCGACGGCAAGCTCGACCATATCCCTGCCAGAAATTGATGGCCGGATCGATGTCCAAAAGCGCAATCTGGATAACCTGCTTCAACGCTACACCGACCAGCACCCGGACGTCATTGGCACCCGCCGCCTGATCAAGGATCTGGAAGAGCAAAAACAGCAGGAATTGCTTGCCCGCAAAAAATTCGCCGTGGCTAACCCTGGTTCATCGATCAGCAACAACCCGGTCTACCAACAAATGAAGGTGTCGCTGGCCGAAAGCGAATCGAATGTTGCATCGCTGCAGGCACGGGTCGCCGAGTACGATGCCAGATATAAACATGCGACCAATCTTTTAAGGACGCAACCGCAACTCGAAGCCGAATTCACACAGTTAAATCGCGACTACGAAATCCATAAAAAGAATTATGAGCAACTGGTGGCCCGGCGCGAATCTGCCGAATTGTCGGGGGATCTTGATGCCGCCGGTTCCATCGCCGATTTTCGTTTGATCGACCCGCCACGCGCCTCAACGACGCCGGTCGCACCGAATCGTCTACTCCTTTTACCCGGCGGCCTCGTGCTC
>CAZLPR010000019.1:0-14954 GCA_964561415.1 uncultured Dechloromonas sp.
TTGGCAGCGTCTTCAGATCAATACCGCGCTCAACTCTTGGGCATTGAGGGGATTTAATGCGATTGCCCTGCTCCGGCCCTATGAAGTATTAACTGTTCGCCCTATTTTTCCCCAGGTGATAGCAGGGTTTGAATCAAGTTGGCTCAACCAATACTCATGACTTCATCGGGCCGGATCAATAAAACCAAACAACTTCTACTGATGGGTTCGCCACCCGCTTACCGTTCAGCTAACTCTTCCCCTTGTCGGGCGAGTAGAGGACTTTCACCTCCAAGTCAGTGCGCCCTGCCGGGCGCACCCAAAAAAAAGGCCGGGAATTACCCCAGCCTTTTTGCACCTGAATGCCGAATTAAGCAGCGTTTTCGTCGATTTCCACAGCGTCGGTGGGTTCAGGACGATCAACCAATTCAACAAAAGCCATCGGGGCATTATCACCAACGCGGAAGCCGCACTTCAAAATACGAAGATAGCCACCCGGACGTTGGGCATAACGTGGGCCAATTTCGGCAAACAGCTTGACTACGATTTCGCGGTCGCGCAAACGATCGAAAGCCAGACGCTTGTTAGCGAGCGTTGGCGTACGACCAAGGGTAATCATCGGTTCGACAACACGACGAAGCTCTTTAGCTTTAGGCACGGTGGTTTTAATAGCCTCGTGCCGAAGCAGAGAAACGGTCATGTTGCGCAGCATCGCAAGACGATGACTGCTGGTACGGTTCAGTTTACGTAATCCACTGCGGTGACGCATGGTTAGTCCTTTCTATATTCTGCAAGCGTCCCTGGACGGGCCGGGCAGGAATCAGTCATCTAGACTTTTTCCAGACCAGCCGGCGGCCAGTTCTCCAGTTTCATGCCAAGCGTCAAGCCACGAGAAGCAAGCACTTCCTTGATCTCATTAAGCGACTTGCGACCCAGATTTGGGGTCTTCAGAAGCTCATTCTCTGTACGCTGAATCAGATCGCCAATGTAGTAAATATTCTCAGCCTTAAGACAATTCGCAGAACGAACTGTCAGTTCGAGATCATCAACTGGCCGCAGGAGGACAGGGTCCACCTGAGCCGGCTTGGAAGCCTCGGCAATTGGCGCCGTCCCTTCCAGGTCGGCAAAAACTGAAAGTTGCTCCATCAGCACACGTGCGGCGTAACGAATCGCTTCTTCAGGCTCAACAACACCGTTAGTTTCGATATCGACGATAAGCTTATCCAGGTCAGTGCGTTGCTCGACCCGAGCGCTCTCAACCGAATATGCAACACGCCGAATCGGACTGAATGAAGCATCAAGAACAAGCTTGCCGATGGTCTTGGAGTCACCCAAGTTACGAACGTTGCCAGGCACGTAACCGCGGCCTTTTTCGACCTTGATTTCCATAGCCAGTTTGCCACCCACAGAAAGGTGAGCAATCACGTGTTCCGGATTGATGATTTCCACATCGTGCGGCAAATCGATATCACCAGCACGAACGGGGCCTTCACCCTCTTTGACCAAATTGAGGTTTACAACGTCGCGGTTATGCAACTTGAATACAACACCCTTGAGGTTAAGAAGAATGTCGACGACATCTTCCTGTACACCATCAACGGTGGAATATTCATGAAGCACGCCTTCGATGCCGACTTCCGTCGGCGCGTAACCTGGCATGGACGAAAGCAGAATGCGACGCAATGCATTGCCAAGGGTATGTCCGTAGCCGCGTTCAAACGGCTCCATGACGACTTTGGCTTGCACGGGCGAAACGCTCTGCACATCAATAATGCGGGGTTTCAGAAGTCCACTGCTTTGCATGGGCTAAAATTCCTCTGCTCAGTGCTTACTTCGAATAAAGTTCGATGACAAGACCTTCGTTCAAGGTAGATGGCAGCTCAGAGCGCTGCGGCATTGCCTTAAACGTGCCCTTGCCTTCTTTGGCGTCAACCGCAACCCACTCCGGGAACCCGCGGGACTCAGCAGCCTCAAGAGCAGCTTTGCAACGCAGAGATGCACGAGAACGATCCGTCAGTTGTACAACATCGCCCACCTTGACCAGGTAAGACGGAATATTGACACGCTTACCATTCACCAGAACGCCATTATGACGAACGATCTGACGAGATTCGCTACGTGAAGCCGCAAAACCCATACGGTAAGCAACGGAGTCGAGGCGCGCCTCAAGCAATTGCAGCAGATTTTCGCCGGTCTGACCTTTACGACGATCAGCTTCTGCAAACACTCTACGGAACTGGCCTTCTAGAACGCCATAAACACGGCGAATCTTCTGTTTGGCGCGCAAATGCACACCATAATCGGATAAGCGAGCACCGGATTTTTGACCATGTTGACCAGGTGCATATGAGCGACGCTCGATAGCACACTTGTCGGTAAAGCACTTTTCGCCCTTCAGGAACAGCTTTTCGCCCTCACGGCGACACTGACGGCATTTCGGATCGAGATTACGAGCCACTTGTCTTTCTCCTTAAATGCGGCGCTTTTTAGGCGGACGGCAACCGTTATGCGGCACCGGCGTCACGTCAGATATCGAAGTAATCTTCATGCCCAGAGCGTTTAGTGCCCGAACAGAGGATTCGCGACCTGGGCCAGGACCCTTGATGCGAACTTCAACATTTTTGACACCGCACTCCTGAGCTGCTTTGCCAGCAGCCTCGGCGGCGACCTGCGCAGCGAACGGCGTTGACTTACGCGAACCACGGAAACCTGCACCGCCTGAGGTTGCCCAAGACAAGGCATTGCCTTGACGATCGGTGATGGTGATGATGGTGTTATTGAATGATGCATGAATATGGGCAATACCCTCAGCAATATTCTTTTTAACCTTTTTGCGAACTTTAGTAGCAGTCTTTGCCATGTTCTGTCCCTATTACTTCTTGCCAGCGATGGCCTTGCGCGGACCCTTGCGAGTACGAGCGTTGGTACGGGTCCGCTGACCACGACAAGGGAGACCCTTACGGTGACGCAAACCACGATAGCAACCAAGGTCCATCAGTCGCTTGATGTTCATCGTAACTTCTCGGCGCAAATCACCTTCAACGGTGAATTTGCCGACTTCGTCACGCAGGCGATCCATGTCCGAATCGGACAGGTCTTTCATTTTTGTTGAACGAACAACCCCGACTGCATCACAGATTTTCTGTGCGCGGGTACGGCCGATGCCATAAATCGCGGTTAATGCGATTTCTGCATGCTGATGGTTCGGAATGTTTACCCCTGCAATACGGGCCATCGAATCACTCCAATATTTCTAAAATTAAAGAATGCCGAATTCGACAAAGAACTAACCCTGGCGCTGCTTATGACGTGGGTCCTTACAAAGGACGCGCACGACACCCTTGCGACGAACGACTTTGCAATTGCGGCAAATGCGCTTCACTGAAGGATGAACTTTCATGTCTTACTCCTCATCTGCGAGAACTTGGAAGCAGCCGTGATTCCTTGCCCTGCGGTTTATTGCGTAGAGAACTTTAAACTTGGCGTAAATCTAATTACGCCTCCATTAACCCATTTAGTGCATTAACTCGAGCGCTATGAATTACCGCAATAACAATATGCGGAATCCAAGAAAAATCATTTCATCACTGGTGCGCCTTTGAAGTTTGCCTTCTTCAAAAGACTTTCATATTGGTGAGACATGACATAAGCCTGAACCTGTGACATGAAATCCATAGTTACAACAACGATGATCAAAAGTGAGGTGCCACCGAAATAGAATGGGACATTCCATTTCAATATCAAAAATTCGGGTAACAAACAGACCACAGTAATGTACGCAGCACCGATAAGCGTCAACCGAGTCAAAATTTTATCGATATAACGAGCCGTCTGCTCTCCTGGTCGTATACCAGGCACGAACGCACCGCTCTTTTTAAGATTTTCAGCAGTTTCTTTTGAATTGAAAACCAGAGCAGTATAAAAGAAACAAAAGAAAACAATCGCAGCTGCGTAGAGCATCACATAAATCGGCTGCCCAGGAGAAAGAGTCCCAGCAACGTCTTTTAACCACCGCATCGACTCACCGGAACCGAACCAGCCGGCAACAGTCGCTGGAAACAAAATAATCGACGAGGCGAAAATGGGTGGAATAACTCCAGCCATGTTCAATTTAAGAGGCAAATGGGAGCTTTGCCCACCATAAACTTTATTGCCAACCTGGCGCTTTGCGTAATTAACCAATATCTTACGTTGACCGCGCTCAACGAAAACCACGAACGCAGTGACGGCGACAACAAGCAAACAGATAACAATTGCAGTTAGCGGATGCATCGCACCAGTACGTACCAGTTCCAACAAACCACCAATAGCGCTGGGCAAACCAGCTGCAATACCTGCAAAAATAATAATGGAAATACCATTACCAAGACCACGCTCGGTAATTTGTTCACCAAGCCACATCAAGAACATCGTACCGGTAACCAACGTTGAAACCGTGGTCAGCCTGAACATCATGCCAGGATCATTTACCAAACCAGCTTGTGCTTCAAGGGCAACGGCAATACCCAATCCTTGAAAAAGAGCCAGTCCCAAAGTGCCATAGCGGGTGTATTGGGTAATTTTCCGCCTGCCTGACTCGCCCTCTTTCTTTAACGCTTCAAGCTGAGGACTCGCCACACTCATCAATTGCATAATAATCGATGCCGATATATACGGCATGATCCCCAATGCAAAAATAGTAAATCGTGACAACGCACCACCCGAGAACATGTTAAACATGCCAAGAATGCCGCCTTGTTGAGAGTTAAAAAGATCGGATAGAACGTTGGGATCAATTCCGGGCACCGGAATATGCGCGCCAAGGCGATACACGACGAGCGCACTAAGAAGGAATAAAAGACGACGTTTAAGATCGCCAAATTTTCCACCTTTGCCTACGGTTTTGGAATTTGCTACCAACGTTCTTACCTTTCCCAGACTTACTCAGTGACCGAGCCGCCGACAGCTTCAATAGCCGCCTTTGCACCCTTGGTCGCACCAACGCCCTTAAGCGCCACCTTGCGGGTAATTGCCCCGGAGAGAATAACCTTAGCAGACAAGGCATCACCGGGAACAATACCGGCTGCTTGCAAAGCCAGTAGATCAATTGCCTCAATAGGGAGACGATCGAGATCGGTCAGACGAACCTCGTAATTCCGAGCCCTGGTCAAGGAATTAAAACCACGCTTCGGCAAGCGGCGTTGCAAAGGCATTTGACCGCCCTCAAAGCCGACTTTATGAAAACCGCCGGAACGTGATTTTTGGCCTTTATGGCCACGACCGCAAGTTTTACCCAGTCCCGAGCCAATACCGCGCCCAACACGCTTGGCGGCCTTTTTTGAGCCTTCGGCCGGTTTGATGGTGTTTAAACGCATGGCTTAACCCTCAACCTTAACTAAATATTGAACCTTCTGAATCATGCCACGAACTGCTGGCGTATCTTCGAGTTCTGAAACGCTGTTGAGCTTGCGTAAGCCCAAACCTCGCACCGTAGCGCGATGATCTTGTTTAGTGCCAATGATACTTTTCACGAGCTTAACTTTGATTCGGTTTTCAGCCATGACTTACCCCAATACCCGCTCAACTGACAAACCACGTTTGGCAGCGATTTCAGATGGCGTGTTAACTTTTGACAAACCATCAATAGTCGCACGCACAATGTTATAAGGATTCGTTGAGCCGTGCGCTTTGGCGACAACATTTGTCACGCCAACCACCTCGAAAACAGCTCGCATAGCACCGCCAGCGATGATGCCGGTACCTTCAGGTGCTGGCTGAATCATCACTGTTGTAGCGCCATGACGCCCCATAACTGTATGATGAACCGTACCATTTTTCAGGCTGACCTTAGCCATTTTGCGACGAGCCTCGTCCATTGCCTTTTGAGCAGCAACCGGAACCTCGCGCGACTTGCCCTTGCCCATACCGATACTGCCATCACCATCGCCAACAACGGTCAATGCAGCGAAGCCAAGAATACGGCCGCCCTTAACCACTTTGGTAACGCGATTGACAGCGACCATTTTCTCGCGCATGCCATCATCAGGCTTTTCTGCCTGCTGAGAACGCTTACTTCTTTCTGGTTTAGCCATTTATTAACCCTGTCTTTTTGCCGTCGGTTAGAACTTCAGACCGGCTTCACGCGCAGCTTCCGCTAGCGCTTGAACACGACCGTGGAACTGCAGCCCCGAGCGATCAAATGCAACTTGCTCGATGCCGGCCGCCTTCGCGCGCTCGGCAATTAATTTGCCGATAGTCGTTGCTGCGGCCTTATTACCACCGTTAGCAACATCTTTGCGGACGCCTGTTTCCAGCGTTGAAGCCGAAGCCAAAACAACCCCACCGCAAGGCGAGATGATTTGGGCGTAAATGTGGCAGTTTGTGCGATTAACACACAAGCGGACAGCTTTAAGCTCGGCGATTTTGGCCCGGGTTTTGCGGGCACGGCGCAAACGCGCTTGCTTCTTGTTAAACATATGCCACCCTTACTTCTTCTTGGTTTCCTTGATAACAACCACTTCGTCCGAATAACGAACACCTTTGCCTTTATAGGGCTCCGGCTTCCGGTATGCACGGACTTCGGCAGCAACCTGGCCGACCTGTTGCTTATCAGATCCCTTTATTAGGATCTCAGTCTGGGTCGGACACTCAACTTTCACACCAGCAGGCATTTTATGCGCTACCGGGTGCGAAAACCCCAGCGACAAGTTAAGTGTGTCACCCTGGGCTTGAGCCCGATAACCCACACCAACCAACTGAAGTTTCTTTTCAAAACCCTTTGACACCCCGGTTACCATATTATTGAGGTTGGCACGCATAGTGCCCCACATGGCACCGGAATTAACAGCGCCCTCAATTTTTGAAACCGTAACACTCTGACCTTCAACAGCGACAGTCACTGAAGGATGGGCAATTGTCTTCAGGATGCCCAAGGGCCCCTTTACGGTAATTTGTTCAGCCACCAAAACTTCAACACCAGCGGGCAGGATAATGGGATTTTTACCAACACGAGACATGGACACCCTCCTTATGCAACGATGCAAAGAACTTCGCCGCCAACCTTGCTAGCGCGAGCCCTGCGATCAGTCATAACACCTTTTGGCGTCGAAACAATCGCGACCCCCAAACCGTTCATGACACGAGGAATATCTTCACAGCCTTTATAAATACGCAGGCCCGGCTTAGAAATACGCTCAATACGCTCAATAACCGGCCGACCGGCATAATATTTGAGCTCAATATCAAGGACTGGCTTACCACCAGCCGGATTAATTGAGAACTTCTCAACGTAACCCTCTTCTTTAAGCACGGCAGCAATTGCTACCTTCACCTTAGAAGACGGCATGGAGACAGACGCCTTCTCGGCGAGCTGGGCGTTGCGGATGCGAGTTAGCATGTCCGCGATCGGATCGCTCATAGCCATTTCTGAATCTCCTAATTACCAGCTGGCTTTAACAACACCCGGGATCTCACCACTGAAGGCAAGCTCACGAATCTTGTGTCGACACAGACCGAATTTACGAAAAACACCACGTGGGCGGCCAGTTAACTGGCAGCGGTTACGCAGACGGGACGCACTAGAATTGCGCGGCAGAGCCTGAAGCTTCAGGCGGGCGTCGTAACGCTCCTGATCAGAGAGGTTAGCATCGTTAATAACCCCCTCAAGTGCAGCACGCTTTTTGGCATACTGCGCGACCATCTTACGACGCTTTTCTTCACGGTTTATCAGAGCAAGTTTTGCCATGACTGCCTCAATTCTTGAACGGAAACTTAAAAACCGCCAACAGTGCTCTCGCCTCTGCATCGGTCTTCGCGGTTGTGGTGATACTGATATTCATGCCCCGCAGAGCATCAATTTTGTCGTACTCGATTTCCGGAAAGATGATTTGTTCTTTGACGCCCATGTTGTAATTACCACGGCCATCGAACCCCTTGGCAGAAACCCCACGGAAGTCACGCACCCGGGGCAACGCAACGGTAACCAGGCGATCCAGAAACTCGAACATACGCGGACCGCGCAGAGTAAGCATGCAACCAATCGGGTAGCCATCGCGAATCTTAAAACCAGCAATTGACTTCCGAGCCTTAGTGGTAACAGGCTTTTGACCGGCAATCTTCTGCATATCACCAACTGCATTATCAAGCACTTTTTTATCAGCAACCGCCTCACCCACACCCATATTTAGGGTGATTTTTGTGATACGCGGCACTTCCATAACCGACTTGTAACCAAACTGCTTTGTCAGCTCAGCAACAACGGTTTCCTTATAAAACTCTTGCAAACGCGCCATGATCACTCCTTATGCACTTACCAGTTCGCCGTTCGACTTGAACACACGAACTTTGCGACCATCATCAAGCAACTTAAAACCGACGCGATCGGCTTTTTGGGTTGCAGGGTTAAACAGCGCAACATTGGAGAGATGAATGGGCATGTCTTTATCAACAATACCACCCGCGATTCCCTTAACAGGATTAGGCTTTGTATGCTTTTTGGCGCGATTAATACCCTCGATGACAACATGCTCATCATCAACACGGCACGAAACAGAGCCTCGCTTACCCTTGTCTTTACCGGTGAGAACGATCACGTCATCACCTTTGCGAATTTTTTCCATATCCAGCCCTTACAGCACTTCAGGAGCAAGCGATACGATCTTCATGAAACGCTCGGTACGCAATTCGCGCGTAACAGGGCCAAAGATGCGCGTACCGATAGGCTCGAGCTTGTTGTTGAGAAGAACCGCAGCATTGCCGTCGAAGCGCACCAACGAACCATCTGGACGACGCACACCCTTGGCAGTACGAACCACCACAGCCGTATAGACATCGCCTTTTTTTACTCGGCCACGCGGAGCAGCATCTTTGATGCTAACCTTGATGATATCGCCAATGCTCGCATAGCGGCGCTTGGACCCACCTAACACTTTGATACACATTACTGAACGAGCGCCGGTGTTATCGGCGACATCCAGAGTTGTCTGCATCTGAATCATTTTAAGTTTAACCCCAACTTAATCCGCCTAAGCGGTCAGTCTTGGAACCCGTACGGGTCGAACAAATTTGCGCACCCGATTTGGGTTACCACAAAAAAGAAGCCGGATTATACCGGCTTCTCTGAATATTGCACAAGCCTTTTGTGCACTTAGTTACACTACAATTGCTTTTTCCAGCACATTGGTTACCGCCCATGACTTCGTACGAGAAACCGGGCGGGTCTCGACAATCTCAACAAGATCACCGGCCTTGGCGAGATTGGCTTCATTATGCGCATGGTACTTCTTTGAACGAACCATAACCTTACCGTACATCGGATGCTTAACCTTACGCTCAATAAGTACAGTAACGGTTTTTTCCATTTTGTCGCTAACCACACGACCGACCAGAGTACGCTTGCTGCTTGAAATATCACTCATTGCTGCACCGCCTTTTCACGGATAAGCGTACGCACACGAGCGATATCGCGACGCACCTTGGACATTTGGCTGGTATTAGACAACTGCTGAGTAGCAAGTTGCATACGCATACCGAATTGGGCCTTCAAGAGGTCAAGCAATTCTTGTTTGAGCTCGTCCACGCTCTTGGCTCTCAGTTCACTAGATTTCATGATTACCCCAGATGACGAGTCACAAAGGTGGTGGGAATTGGTAGCTTAGCAGCTGCGAGCGCAAAAGCCTCACGTGCAAGCGCCTCATTCACACCATCCATCTCATAAAGCACCTTACCCGGCTGAATCTCAGCAACCCAATATTCTGGATTACCCTTGCCGTTACCCATACGAACTTCTGCCGGCTTCTTGGAAATCGGCTTATCCGGGAAGATGCGGATCCAAATACGACCACCACGTTTAATGTGGCGAGTCATAGCGCGACGCGCGGCCTCAATCTGGCGAGCAGTAAGACGACCACGGCCAATAGCCTTTAGACCCCATTCACCAAAGGACACCTTCGTACCACGAGTTGCCAGGCCTTCGTTACGTCCTTTTTGCTCCTTACGGAACTTGCGACGACTAGGTTGAAGCATGCTAAATACCTGCCTTTCTTACACGCTTTGTTGGGTCTTTTGACTCCCCAACAGAGCCCTCAGGCTTTTTAACAGTTCGCGTACGCGGCCGATCACCTTCCGGCTTACCGGGAGCCCGACGAGCACGGCGGTCATCTGCAACTTGCTCAACGACCTCAGGCTGCTCACTACGATCAAGCATGTCACCTTTATATACCCAAACCTTAATACCGATAATTCCGTATGTAGTAAGGGCTTCGGAGGTTGCATAGTCAATATCTGCACGCAAAGTATGCAGAGGAACACGCCCTTCACGATACCATTCGCTGCGCGCAATTTCAGCGCCATTTAAACGACCAGCACTCATTACCTTAATACCCTTAGCACCCAAGCGCATTGCATTTTGCATCGCACGCTTCATTGCCCGACGGAACATAATCCGCTTTTCAAGTTGCTGCGCAATAGAATCAGCGATCAGCTGAGCATCAATTTCAGGTTTACGTATTTCTTCAATCGAGACATGGACAGGAACACCCATGATCCGTTGAAGATCAGAACGAAGCTGTTCAATATCCTCGCCCTTTTTACCAATAACGACACCAGGACGAGCTGAATACACAGTAACACGGGCATTTTTGGCAGGGCGCTCAATTAGCACACGGCCAACTGAAGCGTGCGCGAGCTTGTGCTTCAAATACTCACGAACCTTTACATCTTCATGCAACATACCAGGAAAATCTTTGCTGTTGGCATACCAGCGCGAACTCCAGTTTTTTGTAACGACCAGACGAAAGCCAGTCGGATGAATTTTCTGTCCCATGGCTCTTCCTTAGTTACCAACGGTCAGATATATATGGCAGGTCGGCTTGATGATCCGATTACCACGACCCTTGGCGCGTGCCGTAAACCGCTTCAGCACTGTTCCTTTTTCAACGTAAATGATTTTGACAATCAGTTCGTCGATATCCGCGCCATCATTATGCTCAGCGTTGGCCATAGCCGATTCCAGCACTTTTTTAACGATATCAGCACCCTTTTTTGGGCAAAAAGCCAGGATATTAAGAGCCTGACCAACCGGCTTACCACGCACCAGATCAGCCACTAGGCGACCTTTTTGCGCGGAGAGGCGTACGCCTCGCAAACTTGCACGAGTTTCCATGTCAGCTCCTTACTTCTTAGCCTTTTTGCCGGCAGTGTGACCCTTGAACGTCCGGGTCAGCGAAAACTCGCCGAGCTTGTGACCGACCATATTTTCGGTGACGAACACCGGGATATGCTGTTTGCCATTATGTACCGCGATCGTCAAACCGATAAATTCGGGAAGGATCGTCGAACGACGTGACCAGGTCTTGATCGGGCGTTTGTCGCTCGTTGCACGAACTGCTTCGACTTTATCGATCAGGTACGCATCAACAAACGGGCCCTTTTTTAGAGAACGTCCCATTTCCTACCCCTTAACGCTTATGACGGCGCTGAACGATCATGCTGTTCGTGCGCTTGTTGCTACGGGTACGGTAGCCCTTGGTGGGCTGACCCCACGGATTAACCGGAACGCGACCTTCGCCAGTACGCCCTTCACCACCACCGTGTGGGTGATCGCAGGGATTCATAGCAACGCCACGTACAGTTGGGCGAATACCCCGCCAACGGTTAGCACCTGCCTTACCAATTTTGCGCAGGTTGTTTTCTTCGTTACCAACTTCGCCAATTGTCGCGCGGCATTCAACATGAACCCGACGAACCTCTCCTGAGCGAAGTCGAATTTGCGCATAGATTCCTTCGCGGGCCAAAAGTTGAGCTGAGGTACCCGCGGAACGAGCTAGCTGAGCCCCCTTACCCGGCATCATCTCAACGCAACAAATTGTCGTACCCACCGGGATATTCCGAATAGGCAAAGAATTACCCGACTTAATTGGCGCTTCCGAACCAGTCATAATTGACTGACCGACTACCATGCCTTTATTGGCAATAATGTAACGGCGCTCACCATCTGCGAAACAGAGCAATGCGATATTGGCCGTACGGTTAGGGTCGTATTCGAGTCGCTCAACCTTCGCCGGAATACCATCTTTGGCACGCTTGAAATCGATGACGCGATAAGCTTGCTTATGCCCACCACCTTGGTGGCGAACGGTAATTCGACCATTATTATTACGGCCAGCGTTTTGCGACTTTGACTCAACCAAGGCTGCGAATGGCTTGCCTTTGTGCAAATTCGCATTAACAACCTGAACAACGGCACGACGACCAGGGGAAGTCGGCTTAACTTTTACGAGAGCCATTAGGCATTCCCCCCGTCAACAAAATTAATTTCCTGACCGGCCTTTAAACAAACGTAGGCTTTTTTCCAACCCTTCCGACGACCGACAGCACCGCGGAAACGTTTAACCTTACCCTTGACATTTGAGACCTGAACAGACTCAACATCAACCTTAAAAAGCAGTTCTACGGCAGCCTTAATTTCTGGCTTTGTCGCATCCGAAACCACACGAAAAATAACCTGCTCGTGTTTTTCGGCAACGTAGGTTGCCTTTTCGGAGATCTGAGGCGCCAAGAGCACCTGCATCAGACGTTCTTGATTCATCCCCACATCTCCTCGAACTTGGCCACTGCATTCTTGGTAACAAGAACTTTGGCGAAACGAACCAGCGATACCGGGTCAGCCTCTTGAGCCTCAAGCACCAGAACATTGGGAAGATTACGAGACGAGAGATACAAATTCTCGTTCAGCGCATCCGTAATGACCAGAAGATTACCTTCCAAGCCCATACCCTTCAATTTTTCGGAGAAGAGTTTTGTCTTGGGAGCATCAACAGACAGATCATCAACAACTACCAGGCGACCTTGGCGAGCCAACTCAGAGAGGATCGCAGCCATACCGGCGCGAAACATCTTTTTGTTAACTTTTTGGCTGAAATTCTCTTCAGGCGAATTCGGAAAAATCCGACCACCCCCGCGCCACAGCGGACTGCCATTACTGCCGGCACGAGCACGCCCAGTCCCCTTTTGACGCCAAGGCTTAGTTGTCGTATGACGAACCTCGGAGCGATCTTTTTGCTGACGATCTCCTGAACGCGCATTCG
Source organism: uncultured Dechloromonas sp. (assembly GCA_964561415.1). Lineage (GTDB taxonomy): Bacteria > Pseudomonadota > Gammaproteobacteria > Burkholderiales > Rhodocyclaceae > Azonexus. Next base: position 13,044 of record CAZLPR010000019.1, read on the forward strand.
CCTGAAAAGCCACAACAATTTGATGAACCAGCGCTTCGTTGAAGTCGCGACCGAACAGCACGTCCGAAGCCTGCAACACTGCAGATTCCTGACCCTGTTGGTTAATTACCTTAAGTTCCATGTCGCCCCCTTAAGCCTTGACTGCCGGACGCACAATAACGTCAGCACCCTTGGCGCCTGGAACGGCACCACGAACCAGCAAAAGCTGGCGCTCAACATCGACACGCACCACCGTCAAACCCTGCATCGTGCACTGCACATCGCCCATATGGCCAGCCATTCGCTTACCAGGAAAAACACGACCTGGATCTTGCGCCATACCGATCGAACCTGGAGCATTATGTGATAGCGAGTTGCCATGGGAAGCACGGTTTGAACTAAAGTTGTGACGCTTGATCGCCCCCTGAAAGCCCTTACCGATGGATTTACCGGTCACATCAACTTTTTGCCCCTCGGCAAAAATTGTGGCCGCAACCTGATCACCAGCCTTAAAGGAGGCCAACTGCTCAGTATCGATACGAAATTCCTTGAGGACGTGCCCGGATTCCACACCCGCTTTAGCCAAATGGCCCGCAAGTGGTTTGGAAACACGCGAGGCACGGCGCTTACCGAAAGCGACCTGAATGGCTGCGTAGCCATCGATCTCCGGTGTTTTAACTTGGGTCACACGGTTATTTGACACGTCAAGCACAGTTACCGGGATGGACGCGCCATCCTCAGCAAAAATGCGAGTCATGCCAACCTTGCGACCTACAAGGCCTAGACTCATGGTTATTCTCCTCATCGCCGGCTGCGATTGGCCAGACGATGTATAACAACAAATGGGCAGCCGTTACGGCCACCCCCGAAAAGGGCGGATTATATCCGCAACCCTTTATTACTGCAACTTGATCTCTACATCCACACCAGCCGGAAGATCCAGCTTCATAAGCGCATCGACAGTTTTGTCGGTCGGATCAACGATATCCATCAAGCGAAGATGGGTACGAATTTCAAGCTGGTCGCGAGAAGCCTTGTTCACGTGCGGCGAACGAAGAATGTCAAAACGCTCCTTGCGCGTCGGCAGTGGTACCGGCCCACGAACTACAGCTCCAGTACGCTTTGCTGTTTCGACAATCTCCTGAGCCGATTGATCGATCAGACGATAGTCGAACGCTTTAAGGCGTATACGAATTTTTTGACTTTGCATTTATGACTTTCAAAGAGCGATGGGAAGAGATGAACCCTTCCCGGTTTTAAATAAAAATTACTCGATGATTTTGGCAACGACGCCAGCACCAACGGTACGACCACCTTCGCGGATAGCGAAGCGCAGACCATCTTCCATGGCGATCGGCGCAATCAGTTTGATGGTCATGGCGATGTTGTCGCCCGGCATCACCATTTCAACACCTTCCGGTAGATCGATCGAGCCGGTTACGTCGGTTGTGCGGAAGTAGAACTGCGGACGGTAGCCGTTGAAGAACGGGGTATGACGACCGCCCTCATCCTTGGAGAGGATGTACACTTCCGAGGTGAAGTGGGTGTGCGGCTTGACCGAACCCGGCTTGCAGAGCACCTGGCCACGCTCGACGTCTTCACGCTTGGTGCCGCGCAGCAGGGCGCCCACGTTATCGCCAGCCTGACCTTGATCGAGCAGTTTGCGGAACATTTCGACGCCAGTGCAGATGGTCTTGACGGTGGGGCGGATACCGACGATTTCGATTTCTTCGCCAACTTTGACCACACCACGTTCAATACGACCGGTGACGACGGTACCGCGGCCGGAGATGGAGAAGACGTCTTCGACGGGCATCAGGAAGGGCTGGTCGATGGCGCGTTCCGGGGTGGGAATGAAGCTGTCTAGGGCGTCGGCGAGACGGAAAATGGAGGGTTCGCCGATTTCGGACTGGTCGCCTTCAAGAGCTTTCA
>CAZLPR010000020.1:0-7168 GCA_964561415.1 uncultured Dechloromonas sp.
AAGGCTGCCAGCAAGACAGTTGGGGCCGTAGGCGCTGAGCGTTACGGCGCCTTTGAGCACAGAGACGCGGGTGAGATCGGGTAGGGCTTGTACGACATAATCAGTGCCGCGCAGCCCAATGGCGGCAACCGGGGTATTGAAGCGGTAGCTTTCGCGGGCTGCTTCGCCGGCTTTGCCGGAGATGGTGCGTGCCACGCCGCTTTCAAGCAGTAAGCCAACGCGATTGGCGGTGGGGTCGTGTGGGGCGTATGTATAGGCTTGAATGTGCAAACGGGAGGCTGGGCGAACGCTGATAAAGCCGTTGTCGGCCATGATGGCGTGCACGTGACCGTCGGCGCCGGTGAGCAATCGGTCGCCAACTTTCAGCGCCTGACCTTTGACCAGCGGCCCGGTTTGCCCGTTGCGCTCAAGCCGGGTTTCCCCAATCTGAAAAGTGATGCTGCCGATCACTTCTGAAGTGCCTGCGGAGGCTGCATTCTTAAGAGCGAAAACCAGACTAAGAAGGAGCAGGATTTGCCAACTTGTCTTTTTGTTCATGTCATCTCTCATTTTCTGAATAGCCAATCGTTTTTCTTTTACCACAAAGCCAAAATTTTAACCCGCTGGACGCCTGATTTTTTTGCGCCATTTTAATAACGGTTGCTCAATATGGCGCTGAGTAAGCCATGCCAATGCGATGCTGGTCAGCAGAAAAACGGGGAGCTGCGGAAGAGAGACGCCTTGGGGGTAGATTGCCCAAAGCAACAAATAATGATTGAGGAATACGCCGTAGGATAGGTCTCCGGCCCGGTCGTCCCAGTGGGTGCGCGGGCGTGTTGCCAGGGTGTGCAGCAGGCTGACGCCGATGATCAGGCCGAGCAGGGTTTCGGCGTTAAAGGGGTGTTTGAGCGTACCGAAGTGTTGCAGCGTGGCTAGCGCAATGGTGGCGAGAATGACGACAATGGTGGTGACGATGGCGGTTTGGGTGTATTTTTTTTGTTCATGGAGGTGCTCCATGAAGGCGCCCAGCAGAAAGATCCAGAGCACGCCGGGTAGAAGCCGGTAGCCGTACCAGTCGCTATTGATGAGATTGGCCAGGGCGGCGAGGTAAACGCCGAGACTTAGCACTCCAGCTATCAGCAGGCGTTTGGGCAAAAACAGCAAAAAAGGGGCGATGAGGTAGAACTGAATTTCGGCACCGAGCGACCAGGCAGGCGGGATCAGGGTGTAGTGTTCGCTGCCATTCCACATGTAGTAGTTGAGGGGAACAATGAGCAGGTTGTTGATGATGTCGCCGGCGGTAGGCGCATGGCTGAGGTAGTAATTTTCGGTATTGGTGTAGAGGTGCCAGGCCAGGGCAAGGCCGAGGTAGGTGAAATATTGGGGCAGCAGACGTAGGGCACGGTCAAGATAGAAGGCCGGAGCCTTGGCAGGCTGGTTGTAGTGCCGCCGGATCAGCCCGGCCATGACGTAGCCGGAGATGAGGTAAAAACCAATGACGGCAATGACGCCGGGGATAAAGCCGGCAATGCGAAAATTGGCATGGCTGGTGGCGACGGCAAGGGCGAGAATGAAGCGAAGAAGGCCTAGCATGTTGAATAGGCGGGGCGCGCCAGCAAAGGGGGATATTTGAACATATGCTATCATTTTAAATTGTCTGGGCGCGATGGCTTTTCTGATTGACTTTTGAGAGATTTCTTTTGCTTTGTATCTGTGTATAACGCCCGATGCGTGATGATATGCAATCCGTAATTAATGTGCCTGAGCGCTTGCTGATTACTGGCGATGGCGGTTTTGTCGGTCGCCAGGCTTTGGCGCGCTGGCCAAGTGCCAGGGGGCTTTCAACTTTTTCTGCGGGGCTTGACATCCGCGATAAAGGAGCCTTGATCGACTGCTTGCAGGATTATCGCCCGGCTAGTGTTTTGCATCTGGCTGCCTTGAGTTTTGTGCCGGATTCTTTCCGCTCGCCCGAGACAACGTTCGAGGTTAATTTCACCGGTACCTTGCGCTTGCTGGAGGCGCTGGCTGAAACCGGGTTTGCCGGACGTTTTCTGTTTGTTGGCACCGGCGATGCGTATGGACTGGTGCCGGCCAGGGCTTTGCCGATTGATGAGGAATTGCCGCTGCGCCCACGCAACCCTTATGCGGTCAGTAAGGTGGCTGCCGAGGCTTTGTGTTACCAGTGGAGCCAGACTTGTGGGTTCGAGGTGCTGATGGCGAGGCCATTTAACCATATTGGCGCGGGCCAGGCGCCCACTTTTGCGATGTCGGATTTTGCCCGTCAGATTGCCGAAATCGCGGCAGGTTTGCGCCCGCCGTTGCTGACGGTTGGCAATATTGATGTGACGCGTGATTTTATTGATGTGCTTGATGTCTTGCGGGCTTATGAGTTGTTGCTGGCGAATGGGCACAATGGCGAAATTTACAATGTTTGCTCGGGGCGCGAGCGTTCGATTCGTTCGATGATTGAGGATTTGCTCAGGCTTGCTGGGGTATCGGCGGAAATCAGGATTGATCCGCAGCGTTTCCGCCCGGCTGAGCAGACTCGCGTTTGTGGTAGCCATGAGAAATTATCGCGACATACGGGCTGGCAGCCGGTGGTGCCGATTGAAGATACCTTGTTGAATCTTTGCCGTTATTGGGAGTGTGAAATTGGCAATTAAGAATGCGTTGATAACTGGCATTACGGGCCAGGATGGGGCTTATCTGGCGAAACTGTTACTTGATAAGGGTTATGCCGTGCATGGCCTCCATGCGCGGCGCGCTACCGATACGCTCTGGCGTTTGCGTCATCTTGGTATTGAGAACGAAGTCAGGCTGCACGATGGTGACTTGACTGATCTTTCTGCGCTGATCCGCGCGCTGGAAAAATCATCTGCCTGCGAGGTGTATAACCTGGGTGCCCAGAGTTTTGTCGGTACGTCGTGGGAGCAGCCGGTGCTGACGGCCAACGTGACCGGCGTGGGCGCGTTGAATGTGCTTGAGGCGATTCGCATCGTCAACCCGAAAGCGCGCTTTTATCAGGCGTCAACCAGTGAAATGTTTGGCCTGATTCAAGAGGAGATGCAGAGCGAGAGTACGCCATTTTATCCGCGCAGCCCTTACGGGGTGGCGAAGCTTTATGCGCACTGGATGACGATCAATTATCGGGAAAGCTTTGGCCTGCATGCGTCGAGCGGTATCTTGTTCAACCATGAGTCACCGTTGCGCGGGATTGAGTTTGTGACGCGTAAGGTGACTGATGCGGTTGCGCGCATCAAGCAGGGCAAGCAGAATGAATTGCGCCTCGGCAACATTGATGCCAAGCGTGACTGGGGTTTTGCCGGGGATTACGTTGAAGCAATGTGGCTGATGTTGCAACAAGAGGTGGCTGACGATTATGTGGTTGCCACCGGGCAGACGACGACGGTGCGCGATATGTGCCGCATTGCCTTTGCGCATGTTGGTTTGCAATATGAGGATTATGTCGTCATCGACCCGAAATTTTATCGCCCTGCTGAAGTCGAGGTGTTGCTGGGTAACCCGGCCAAGGCCAAGGCACATCTTGGCTGGGTGGCCAAAACGGATCTTGAGGCGCTGATTTCGATGATGGTCGATGCGGATATGCTGCGCGTGAGCAAGGCGTAAGCGTTATCTAACGGCCAGCCTTGCTTGTGCCTTTAATGAATACGATCGCTCCTGCCGCACCGTCGGCCACCCCAATAGAAAAAATTGTTACCGATTATTTGCAAAAAATTCCTTTGCTGAGCGGGGTTGATGAAGAAGCCTTGGTACGTTTGGCATCAGCGGTGCAGTTGATTTCAGCGGACAGGGGTTGTCGTGTTATTGACAAAGGCGAGACGGGTAATCATTTGTTGTTTTTGCTGTCCGGTCGCGTGCAGGCGGTCGATATTACTGAAGATGGGCGTGAAATCGGCTTGTCGTTTATCACGCCCGGCGACTATTTCGGTGAGTTGTCGATTATCGACGGCTTGCCGCGTTCAGCGTCTGTGGTGGCTTGTGAAGCTTCGCTGCTGGCTTTGCTGCCCCGGGAGCAGGCGCTAACGCTGATTTATCATCATCCCGTGGTTACTGAGCGCGTGCTGAAACGGATGGCGTCTTCCATTCGAGCAACAACAAATATCCGGGCGATTCTCGGGAATCCAAATGCTTTTCAGCGAGTTTTTGCCTTGCTGAATCAGTTTGTGAAAACGGCGCCTGGTAATTTGGTGGTGATTGAAAGAATGCCCACTCAACAGGAAATCGCGATTATGGCGAATACGAGTCGCGAAACAGTTTCCCGCGCGATTCATGTCCTGATCCAGAAGGGCGTGGTCGAAAAGGATATGCGACGGTTGATTGTGCGTCTGCCGGAAGTGCTACGCAAATCTGCGATTGATGGGATAGAAAGTGAAGCATGATCGGTAAATTACTGATGCCGATTTGGGCTTATCGTGGCTTCATTCTGGGCAGCGTCAAGCGCGAATTACAATCGAAATACCGCAATTCGATACTCGGCGCATTGTGGACGGTGTTGAATCCACTGGCGATGATTGTTGTTTATACGGTGGTTTTTGCCGAGGTGATGCGCGCCCGGTTGCCGGGCGTCGATAGCTCTTATGGTTATAGTATTTATTTGTGTTCCGGGTTGCTGACCTGGGGGTTGTTTGCCGAAATCGTCAGCAGGGCACAAGTGGTGTTTATTGACAATGCCAATTTGCTGAAAAAACTGAGTTTTCCGCGTATGTGCCTGCCAGTGATTATCGTGATCAGCGCGAGCGTTAATTTCGCCATTATTTTTGCGTTGTTCACCGCCTTTCTGTGGTTCTCGGGGAACTTCCCCGGCCCGGTTTTTTTCGCGGTGATTCCCTTGTTGCTGATTTTGATTACTTTTTCGATCGGGCTGGGGATTACGCTTGGGGTGTTGAATGTTTTCTTTCGCGATGTGGGTCAGTTTTTTGGCATTTTCATCGCTTTCTGGTTTTGGCTGACGCCGATTGTTTACCCCGCTTCGGCTTTGCCGGAGAGTATTCGCGGCTGGCTGGTCTGGAACCCGATGGCGGGTCTGATTGCCGCTTTTCAGTGTGTTATTGCTGCCGGGCAGTGGCCGCAATGGCAAGGTTTATGGTCGTCTTGCGTGCTGGCGCTGGTGTTTTGCGTGCTGGGCCTGGGTTTGTTCCGTCAGCATGTGGGTGAAATGGTGGATGAACTCTGATGGGGCGTATTTCAGTCAGCAATCTCGGTAAAGCTTATAAACAATATCCCAGGCGTTGGTCACGGCTGGTCGAGTGGATTTTTCCGGATAAAAACAAGCCCAGGCATGCCTTGAAGTGGGTGCTGCATGAGGTTTCGTTTTCCGTCGCACCGGGAGAGGCGGTCGGCATAATCGGCATCAATGGGGCGGGCAAAAGCACTCTACTGAAAATGATTACCGGTACGACGCAACCGACTACCGGCTGCGTGCAGATCACGGGCCGGGTGGCTGCGATGCTTGAGCTTGGCATGGGTTTTCACCCTGATTTTACGGGGCGGCAGAATGCGTTGATGGCCGGTCAGTTACTGGGTTATCGCGCCGAGGATATTGCACGCTTGATGCCGGAAATCGAGGATTTTGCCGAAATCGGTGATTATATTGATCAGCCGGTTCGTGTGTTTTCGAGTGGTATGCAGATGCGGCTTGCCTTTAGTGTCGCGACCGCGCTTCGTCCGGATGTGCTGATTGTTGATGAGGCGCTTTCGGTGGGCGATGCTTATTTTCAGCACAAGAGTTTCGAGCGGATCCGCGAGTTTCGCAAGCTGGGCACCACTTTGTTGATTGTGTCGCACGACAAGGCGGCGATCTTGTCAATTTGCGACCGTGCCATTCTGCTCAACGCTGGCCATTTGATGATGGAGGGCGAGCCGGAAGCTGTGATGGATCACTACAATGCCATGCTGGCGGACTGCCAGAATCAGATAATTAAACAGGATGTCACGGTCGACGGGAAAATGCAGACTATTTCTGGCACTGGCGAGGTGGCGCTGAGCGAGGTTGCTTTGCTGGACACAACGGGAAGGCCGTTGCAAATGGTTGCCGTTGGTCAGCTCGTTTCACTGCGCGTGCGGGCGACTTGTGTTATTCCTGTGCACGAGCTGGTGGTTGGGTATCTGATTAAGGATCGGCTGGGCCAGGCGGTTTTTGGCACGAATACGCATCACCAAAGATATCCGCTGCGGAATCTGTGCGTTAACGAGTCGATCGAATTTAATTTCGATTTTCAGGCGAACCTTGGCCCTGGTTCTTATTCGGTGGCGATCGCCTTGCACACCGCCGAGACGCATCTGGGCAAAAACTATGAGTGGCGCGATCTGGCTTTGGTCTTCAATGTGATTAATGTCGACAAGGATGAGTTTGTGGGCGTGGCCTGGATTCCTCCTGTGGTGAGGTGTTCTCTTGAGTGATGGTTTTTACCGGGCATTCGAGGAACGCCATCGCGGTTCGCGCGGGTTGATCAAAGCGCGCCTTGCCGCTTATCTGCCGTTTATTGAGCCGCTACTGGCAATTTATCCGAATGCGGCGGCTGTCGATCTGGGGTGTGGCCGGGGGGAATGGCTGGAAGTGCTGGCCGAGTCAGGTTTTAAAGGAGTGGGTGTAGATCTTGATACGGGTATGCTTGAGGCTTGCCTCACTTTGGGTTTAAGCGTTGCCGTGGGTGACGCCATAACTTATTTGGCAGAATTGCCGGATGAGAGTCAGGTTGTTGTTTCCGCATTTCATGTGGTTGAGCATATTACGTTCGATCAATTGCGCACTTTGATTGCTGAGGCGTTGCGAGTGCTTAAGCCGGGTGGCCTACTGATAATGGAGACACCTAATCCGGAAAACATCGTCGTTGCTACACGCAATTTTTACCTTGATCCAACGCATCAGCGACCTATCCCGCCAGAGTTACTGGCTTTCGTGCCTGAATTTTATGGTTTCAAACGGGTCAAGGTCGTTCGTTTGCAAGAGTCCAAGGCGTTGGCGACAAGCGACTCGCCTTCGCTGCAGGATGTTTTTCAGGGGGCTAGCCCGGATTACGCCGTTGTTGCACAAAAAGATGCTGCCCCGGTCTTGATGCACTACTTTGCAATGGTATTTGACCAAGAGTATGGGTTGACCCTTGAAACCCTCGCGGCGCGTTATGACAACGCGGCGCTAATGAAAATCCATCACGCCGAAGCCATCGCT
>CAZLPR010000020.1:7268-14724 GCA_964561415.1 uncultured Dechloromonas sp.
CAACAAGCTGAAAGCAAGGCTCAACAAGCTGAAAGCAAGGCTCAACAAGCTGAAAGCAAGGCTCAACAAGCTGAAAACGCTTCAAATGAACGCCTGAATCAACTTCAGGCTATTTATAACAGCACCTCCTGGCGCATCACCAAGCCTTTACGGGTCATCAAGAGCGTCACCAATGGGGATTTCTCTGTTTTTGGCCGGCTGGCCGTAGCAAGCAGACTTAAAGTCAAAAAAACCTTTCGCCCATTTGTTGCCTCAACTATCACTTTTGTTTTTAAACGCCCGACCATTCGCGCCGTGCTGAGCCATGGCTTGAAGTTATGGCCTGGGCTGCATCAGCGTTTTTTGCGCATAGCAGTCAATGCGGGGATTGCTCCCGGATTGACTGGTTCGAGAAGAGGGCAAACTCCCAGGCTACTGGCGCCGAGTGAGTTGTCGCCTCGTGGATGCAATTTTTATCTCAGTTTGCAAGCTGCCATCCAGCGCGAAATGAAGGGAGTGGATTGATGCGTATCGTCATCGACCTGCAGGGCGCGCAGACAGAAAGTCGTTATCGCGGCATCGGACGTTATTCGCTCTCTCTCGCCCTGGCGATGGCCAGAAATGCGGGTGAGCATGAAATCTGGCTGGTGTTGAACGGGGCTTTTTCCGAGAGTATTCTTGATATTCGTGCTGCGTTTTCTGGCCTGATTCCAGCAACGCGTATTCGAGTCTTTCAAGTGCCGGCTCCAGTTGCGGAGAGTAATGTAGCGAACGCCTGGTGTACCCGGGCTGGGGAAAAAATCAGGGCGCATTTCCTGCGGCAGTTGAAGCCGGATGTGGTTTTCGTCTCCAGCTTGTTTGAGGGCTACATTGATGATGCGGTGACATCGCTGGATGAGGCATCAGGCCGTCTGACGGCGGTCACGTTGTACGATCTGATCCCGCTTTTCGATCAGGCCAGATACCTGCCGAGTACCATTCATCGCAATTATTATTTCAGCAAGTTGGCGTCCTTGAAGCAGGCGGGTTTGCTGTTGGCGATTTCGGAATCGGCGCGACTTGAAGCCATCAACGCGTTAGGCGTGGCACCTGAACGCGTCATCAATATTTCGACAGCGGTTGATGACAGCTTCAAACCGGTGCGCCTCACTGACGATTGTATTCAGTTGCTTCGTGCCCGCTACGGGATCGAGCGCAAGATAGTCATGTATGCCCCTGGCGGCTTTGATGTGCGGAAAAATTTTGATGGCCTGACAAAAGCTTACGCATTACTCCCTGCCGAACTACGTGCGACACACCAACTGCTTATTGTTAGCAAACTTGAAGATAGTGACCGCCTGAGCCTGCGCGAGTTGCAAAAAATGCTCGGCCTGGCTGAAGATGAACTCGTGCTGACGGGTTATGTTTCCGACACTGACCTGATCAGCCTTTACAACCTTGCCACGTTGTTTGTTTTTCCCTCGAAACATGAAGGCTTTGGCTTGCCTGCGCTGGAGGCGATGGCGTGCGGCACGCCGACGATTGGCTCCAACACCACTAGCGTTCCCGAAGTTATTGGGCGTAAAGACGCGCTCTTCGACCCGGCTGATCCGCGCGCTATTGCGGAAGCCATGGTGCGGGTGCTTGGTGACGAATCGTTCCAGCGTGACCTTCGTGAGCACGCTATCTCTCAGGCAGGAAAGTTCTCCTGGGATACCAGCGCACGATTGGCGCTAACGGCGCTGGCCAAACTTCATGCCAGCACACAGTGTTCGCCACCGTCAATCACGCTTAAATCCGCTCGTCCCCGGCTGGCTTTTATTTCGCCTTTGCCGCCCGAACGCAGTGGCATCAGTGATTACAGCGCCGAGTTGCTGCCCGCACTGGCCAAATATTATGACATTGATGTCGTTGTGGCCCAGGCAAGTGTTTCTGATCCCTGGGTGCTGGCTAATCTGCACGTTCGATCGGTCGACTGGTTTCATCGGCATGCCGCGACTTTTGACCGCATTCTTTATCAATTCGGGAACAGCCCTTTTCACTCACACATGTTTGATCTGCTGCGCGACTATCCCGGCGTGGTCGTTTTGCATGATTTTTTCCTGAGCGGAGTATTGGCTCATGAGGAGGTGAGTGGCGGAATGCCCGGTGTCTGGTCGCAAGCCTTGTATGGCTCGCATGGTTATCTGGCGCTGCAGGCGCGGTTTTCCGAGGAGGGTATGGCGGCGTGTAAGAAGCAATATCCGGTTAACCTGGCGGTGTTACAGCAGGCGCGGGGTCTAATTTTCCATTCCTGCTATTCGCGTCAACTGGTTACAGACTGGTACGGTCAACCGGCACCCGAGGCTTGGAAAGTAATCCCTCTTTTGCGGGCACGTGTTGACTTCGTTGACCGTGACGCGGCGCGCCGATCACTGAATATTGCCCCGGATGATTTTGTCGTCTGCAGCTTTGGTTTTATGGATTTCACCAAGCTTAATCATCGCTTGCTTGATGCCTGGCTGAAGTCATCCCTTGCTGCCAATCCGAATTGCCTACTGGTGTTTGTGGGCGAAAATCACGGGGGCGCCTATGGGCAAAGGTTGCTAAAAATGATCAAAAAAAGTGGGATAAAAAACAAAATCTTGATATCCGGCTGGGCTGATCAGGATATTTTTCGGCAATATCTGGCGGCGGCCGATGCGGCGGTTCAATTGCGTTGCCATTCCCGAGGAGAAACATCGGGGACTGCTCTGGATTGCATGAACCATGGCTTGCCCACCATCGTTAATGCCAATGGCTCAATGAGCGAACTGGCGAATGATGCCATCCTGATGTTGCCCAATGATTTTTCTGATGCGGATTTAGCCGCTGCACTGGATACGGTTTATGGCGATGCCGACCTTCGTAAACACTTGTCACGGCAAGCCCAGGAGCTGATCCTAATCAAGCACGCTCCAGAATCCTGCGCTGCCCAATACGCTGAGGTCATCGAATCCAGCTATGCAGACCCGTCGACGGAAACCGCTTCTCTCATCCGCCAGATAGCTGGTCAGAAACCGGTTGCCAGCGAATTAGAACGGTTGGCGGTTTCTCAAGCGCTTGCCGGGTCGATTATTCCACAACCGGCCTGGCGGCAACTGTTTGTGGATATTAGTACTATCGCGCAAAACGATCTGAAGACGGGCATTGAGCGTGTGGTGCGCGCCCAGTTGCTTGAATTGCTGAAAACCCCCCCTGTCGGCTACCGGGTCGAGCCTGTCCGTCTTTCGGATCAAAGCGGACAATGGCGCTATTATTATGCCTGTCGCTATACCTGCGAAATGCTGGGCATTGCGCAGGGGATTCTCGATGACAGGCCTATCGACATCATGCCGGGTGACATTTTGTTTGTGGCTGATTTTGCACCGCATGCGGTCGTCGAAGCCAGCAAGGCTGGCTTGTATCGCAGCTTGCAAGGGCTGGGGGTTTCTGTCAATTTTCAGGTCTATGACTTGCTGCCAGTGCTCAATCCGGTATTTTTTCCGGAGGGTGCTGCCGCAACCCACAGCGCCTGGCTGGCGGCAATTTGCGAATCGGCGAGCACTCTTGTTTGCATCTCGGAATCGGTCGCCGATGAATTACGGACGTGGATGAACGATCACGTTCCCTCGGTAAAAAATCCTCCTGGCGTGACGGCAGTGCATCTTGGTGCCGACCTGGATGCATCTGCACCAAGCACGGGCTTGCCGGGAAACGCGGCAAAAGTGCTGCTTGCCATGGCGGAGAGGCCCACTTTCCTGATGGTTGGTACCATCGAGCCGCGTAAGGGGCACCTGCAAACGCTGGCAGCTTTCGAATATCTCTGGGCGCAAGGCATTGAGGCTAACTTGATGGTGGTGGGGCACGAAGGCTGGAAGACGCTCCCCGATTCACAACGCAGAACCATTCCAACCATCGTGCGTCAGTTGTCACATCATCGGGAGTTGAATAATCGGCTTTTCTGGCTGCAGGGTGTCAGTGATGAGTATCTGGAGAAAATATACGCGGCCAGCACCTGCCTGATTGCGGCAAGCGAAGGTGAAGGCTTTGGCTTGCCGCTGATTGAAGCGGCGCAGCAGGGGTTGCCCATCATGGCGCGGGATATTCCGGTTTTTCGTGAGGTAGCACACCAAAATGCCACTTATTTCAACGGGTTAAATTCAGACGAACTTGCCAGATCGATTATGGGCTGGCTGGCTCAGAATCCGCAAGGGAAGGCGCTCTCGCCAACGAGATTGGCATGTAATACCTGGCAATGCGCTGCGCAACAATTGATCTCGGCGATAACTGTCGATTTCAATGGTGTTAATTAACATGGTGAGCATTCGCGATATTTCACTGAGGGGAAATTCTAATTCATCAGGGATAATTGCCCTCTTGCTGTCTGTTTTCTTCGCTCTGATTTTTGTGTTTAAAACCTTTGGTGTGGACTTTGTTCTGGGGAAATCCTCCTTCTGGATGACCGAGGTGGATGATGTAACCCAGTATATTGCCGGGTTCAATATGTACTTTACGGCGCCCTGGAAATTTCCGCTCTTAGCTTTCGATAGCCTTAATTATCCTCAAGGCACGCGAGTGACCTTTGTCGATGCCATACCTCTCTACGCTCTGTTTTTGAAGGCCGTCCTACCCACCAGCCTTGCCCCCCTGAACCCTTTCGGGGTTTGGGTGGCGCTTTCGTTTATCCTCCAGGCTGTTTCAGCTTGGTGGATAGCCAGAGAGCTCAGAATACGCTCCTGGGCTTTGCTGGGGGCTTTGCTGGTCACTCTCCTGACCTATCCTGCCTTAATGGCGCGTTTGGGTCATATATCGCTGATGTCGCACTGGATTCTGCTCTTTGCGCTGGCACTTTATATTCGCCGCAATCGTTCGGGAAAATGGCCTTGCTACGCATGGTCGACGCTGCTTTTCTGTGGGTTTTATGTCAATATTTATCTTTTTGCGATGGCTTGCGGAATCTATCTGGCCTCATTTTTGGTTGCAGGTTTTCGGCCGGATTGGCGTAGCGCCCTAAAGTTTATATTGCCATTTCTGGCGTTACTAGCCAGTGCATTTTTGTTATTGCTTCCATTCCCGGCGGGCGAAGTAACCCGCGAATGGGGCTTTGGCTACTATTCGATGAATTTGTTGTCGCCCTTCAGCGGCGGGCGAATATTCCAGCTTCAAGTGGAAGAAGTGGCTGGCCAGTTCGAGGGGTTCAACTATTTAGGGCTGGGGGTGATCCTGGCATCTTTCGCGGCGCTAGCGCTCTCAAGAACGCAAGATCGCAGTTTTTTCAAACGCCACTGGCCCTTGTTTCTATTAATGGCGGGTTATTCGTTCTACGCATTGTCCAACCAGATTTATTTTGGTGGAAAACAGGTGCTTGTCATCAGGTATCCAGAAATTTTTGGTGCGATTACCTCACAGTTTCGCGCATCCGGTCGGTTTTTCTGGCCGGTGGGCTATTGCATAATAGTTTTTTCGTTGCTTATGCTGCATCGGAGTCTCAAGCCCTGGGTTTTCGTGATGGTTGCGATTATTTTGGTGATTTTACAAATCGGGGATCTAAAGGATCGTTATTCGATCTTGAAAACTGTTGCCCATCGGCAATACGATTCACGTCTAAATCGTGCAGCGTGGAATCTGGCAGTTGGGACCAATATACAAAATTTGTATTTTTACCCGAAATTCAAGTGTGGAAAAACACCCGCGCACGATACCTTACTGCCCGTGATGCGCTATGCGGCTGAGCAAAGATTGAATCTGAATACGGGTTACATTGCTCGCTATACGCCTCTGTGTGACGACATTGCGGTTGAAATTGCTGGTTCTTCGCACGCCAATTCGATCTATGTTTTTGTGCGCAATGAGTTCAATGATTTAAACGCCATCAAGATGCTTTTCCCGGCCAACACCGTACCGGAGTGTAGGGAAGTAGACTTCGCTTTTATATGTCAGTCTCGGATGAATTGAGAGTTTTGATATGGTATCCAAAAATAAAATTACACTAGTTGCGCCATTTTATAATGAAGAGGCTGGTGTTTCTCAATTTTTTGAGAGAATTAACAGGGTTTTTTCCTTGGGTGTTTTAGAAAAATACGATCTTGAAATCGTCTGTGTCAATGACGGAAGCAAAGACGGAACACTTCAAGAACTGCTGCGCGCCAAGTCCTCTAATGCGTATATTAAAATACTGGATTTCTCCAGGAATTTTGGCAAGGAAGCTGCCATTACCGCAGGCTTGGACTTTGCAACAGGGGATGCGGTCATTCCCATCGACGCTGATTTACAGCATCCTCCTGAGGTTGTACTCGAAATGCTTGAACAATGGGAGTCAGGATTTGAGGTAGTCCTGGCCCGACGAGTTGATCGGCAGACTGATAGTGCTATCCAGAAAATTAGCGCCAGGGCATTTTATGAATTAAGCAAACACATATCGCACGTTGAGATTCCGGCCGATGTAGGGGATTTTCGCTTAATGGATCGCAAGGTGGTTGATGCGGTGAAATCACTGCGCGAAAACTGTCGATTCATGAAGGGTCTGTTTGCTTGGGTTGGCTTCAGGACGACGGTGATTGATTACAATGTCGAGCAGCGTGAGCATGGGAAGTCAAGTTTTAATACCTGGAAATTGTGGAACTTCGCACTCGAAGGTATTACCAGTTTCAGCACCGTGCCATTAAGAATCTGGAGCTATATTGGCGGGGCGGTTTCTTTATTCGCTTTCATTTATGCTCTCTATCTTGTGGTCAAAACACTCATTTTTGGAATTGATACGCCTGGTTACGCCTCTTTAATGGCGGCCATTCTTTTTTCCGCAGGCATTCAGCTTATAGGAATCGGTGTTTTAGGTGAGTATATTGGCCGCGTCTTCTCCGAGGTCAAACATCGGCCGGCCTATATTGTTCGAGAGGTTATTGAATAGGGTGATTTACGACTTTTGTCAGAGGAATTCCCAGTTTCTGTTTTTTGCCCTGATCGGTGTTGCCAACACGATGATTCATGGTGCTGTTTTGATATTTGCGGTAGAGCAGCTGAGTATTGATGTGGTCATTTCAAATCTACTGGCATTTTGCATTGCCAATTTGTCTTCTTATCTGATGAATAGCCGGCTTACCTTTAAAAAAGCGATGTCTTTTCTGCGTTATCTCCGCTTCTTCTTGGCGTCCATACTGTCATTGGGACTGACGTTATTTATTTCATGGGTTGCAGAATTTTATGGGGCTCACTATCTGGTAGGTTTTTTGGCGATAGTTATTTTTGTTCCTGCTTTAAGTTTTCTAGTCATGAAATTCTGGGCATTTTCAGATGATCTGGAAAGATAATCGAACGATGTGTGTTGCCGATTCGGTTTTCCTCACGAAACAACTCAAGAACTTGACAGGCACGTCAGTCTTGAGCAGGTGGGGGCAGACCCAGGGCCTTCGCACTCGGATTGAATAAACTGATTCATCATAGCCTGGCTCAAAAAATCGTTAACCTTCAATGACTTATGACAAGCACTTGTAAACCTTCA
>CAZLPR010000021.1:0-14487 GCA_964561415.1 uncultured Dechloromonas sp.
GGCCGGCTTGTCGGCAAACAGCGCGGCGTGAGTCGCCGCCGACAAAGGCCGGTTCTTCCAGTCCGCCAGTTGGCCGTCGGTAAACTCCTCCTCCCGCCAGCGCGCCCAGAACTTCGCCGCCGTAAAGGTCGTGCCGTAGCGCCCCTCGCTATGGTTCACCGCCAGCAGCAACTGGGCGTAGGCGAAAAGCTGCGGAATTTCGTCGTGCCGTTGGTTGCGCAAATTCTGGCTGATTCCCTCGTCGACCGTCGCTTTCTCCGCCTTGCCACTCTCCGGCCGCTTCGCCTCGATCACCGCCAGCGGCAGGCCATTGACGTAACAAACCAGATCGGGAATCCGGCTGTGCGTGCCGTGTGTGGACAGCACTTCCAACTCCTCGGTCACCTCCCAGCGATTGGCCGCCGGATCGGCCCAGTCGATGACGGCGATGGTCGGCTGATGCTTCTTGCCGTCCGGCATGAACTCGGTAACGGTGATGCCCAGCGCCAACTTCTGGTACAGCCGCTCATTGGCCGGCAGCAAACCTTCCGTCAGGCTCAGCGCCGACAACTCGCGGACGATCTGCTCGATGCCGGAAGGCGACAGCGGATACCACGCCCCCTTGTACTCGAAGCGCCGGGTCTGCAAAACCTCGACCAGCCGGGGCCGCAACACCACCTCGCGGGTACTGCCGCGCAAGGCGAGGCAGGCTGCGGTCGACAGGAAATTCCAGCCCAGATTGCACAACAAGTGCAGGGCAGGAATATGGGTGCTGACTTGTTCGCGGGTTTGGGGGACGGCGCTCATTTAGGCATTCGCTGCTTCGGTGGCGGGAAGACGGACGCAACGCTTGCCGGTCAGGAGTTGCTGCATCAGGGCGCGTTTTTGGCGCTTCAATGCTTCTATATCTTTCTTGAAACACTCAATCTCGTTTGACGCTGTCTCGAGAACCGACGCAATTGCACGTTGCTCTGCCAAAGGGGGTAAAGGCACATGAGCATTCATGAAATCAGCCGGCCGAATATTCAATAGGCCATTGTTTCTAACTCCGGTGTTCACCAATGCGCCAAGTTGGTCGTGTAAATAGTCGGCTTCAAACAGATATTTAAAGAAACCTTGGTCGCACTTTGTATTCAGCTTGAAACAGACATATACATGGGGAACTAGGCCAGAAGTTAGTTCTTCAAGGGGAAAAACACAGCCAAACTCATATAGCTTGGAATTTCCTTTGTTGTAAGCGAACTCCCCTCGTTGCAGAAGAACGTAGTTTTCGAGACTCTTACCGGCCATAAAGCGACTGTATTTTTCATCCTGACGAACAAATCCACTACCGGACGAAATCATCAAAACCGGATGTTCTTCCCCATCAGATTGGCGCTGCACTCGTTCGGAAATATCTGCTAGCCGCACCTGCTTCCACTTTTTCAAGCGGCTACTAAGTAAAACTTGGATAAGCGCCTGCTTCTGCCGGCGGCTATTGGCGAGGAGTTTTTCGTTGGTGGCAATTGCTGCCTCCCATGCCCGAATGATCTGAGCCGCCGCTTGCTGCTCTTCGGGCGGCGCAATCGGAAGCTCAAATGCTTTCAGTAATTCGGTATCGAGCCGCCCGGTACCGTGACCAGCGGTATCTACCAAATCGAGAATTTCAGATTTATTCGCGACCAGTTGGTAAGCCAAGTACCAAGGATCGATTCCATCCTTGGCAATCAAAGCTTTCACGTCCTGGTTGAAGCTTACATCCTGCATGGCCAAGCCAACCGGCAAGTCCTTTAGTAAGGTCATCCCCCGCGTTAGCACGAGTACCGACAAAGCCGGTGCAATCGCGGCAACCTCCTTGCCGCTTTTCGTCAAACGCAACTCCGAACCGGTAAGACAAAGGGTTTTCATGTCCTTGGCAGTAACCCAAGGAAAATCTCCGCCCCAGTAGTCACCCCTTTCCTTGCTGGGTGTGCCACCGGACTGAAACCGAGCACACTCCCCCAGCGGCACCCGCTTCCACCCCTCAGGCAACATCCTTGCCTCCCTTGGGCAAGCGCTTTTCAATCGCCTCCAGTTCGGCCATGTCCTCGGCATCCGCCCGCAAAGCATCCGCCCGTCGCCGCTGAGCATCGAAGCTTTCATAACGTTCGTGGGCAATCCTGACCATGCTTTCGCGGCTGATACTGCCGCCACCCTTGAGCAGAGGACGTTCGTTGAAGGCGAGGAAGTTGGCGGTGTATTGCCGCCAGTCGTCCAAAGTGATCTGCTGCCGGCGACGGGCGCGGTCTTCGGCGAAGTCGAGGAACATGGTGATCAGGCGGTTGAGTTCATCGACTTCTTCAAGCTCCAGGTAGTTCTTGGCGACGATCACGTCGGCCTTGTGCACCCGTCCGGCTTTCCAGGTTTTCAGGGCCATGTTGGCTTGCGTCGGATCGCTGCGGTCGACGACGATTTCGGCGGCAGTTTTGCCGGTGACGGCGAAGAGCAGCTTGTTCTGAACTTCGGCAAAGAAAAGGTCGGTGGCTTCGCGGTTGTCCTGGTAGTCCTTGGAGAGCGAAAAGAGCTCGCGCACCTTCTGATAGAAACGACTTTCCGCGGCGCGGATTGTCCGGATGCGCTCCAGCAACTCGTCGAAATAGTCCCAGCCGCCGGGGTTCTTGAGGCGCTCGTCATCCATGGCGAAGCCCTTGATCAGGAACTCCTTGAGGTGAGTGCTGGCCCACTGGCGGAATTGGATGCCACGCGGCGAACGAACGCGATAGCCGACGGCGAGGATGAGGTCGAGGTTGTAGAGCTGGGTCCGGTAGCGCTTGCCGTCGGCGGCAGTTGTCAAGTTTTCCTTTACAACTGACTCGGCGATCAACTCCCCATCGGCCAGGATGTTCTTGATGTGCAGACTGACGTTCTGCTTGCTGGTCTGGAACAGTTCGGCGAGTTCCAGCTGGCTCAGCCAGACGGTGCCGTCCTCGGCACGCAGGTAGAACTGCGCCGTGCCATCGTCGGTGGCGTAGATAACCAATTCGGCCCGGGGTTTGGGTTCGGATTGCTTACTCATCGCCCTCGCCGTCCTTCTTTTCGAGCCGCAGTTGTTCCCGCTCCAACTGCTTGATGCTCTTTTCCGGGGTCGGCAGGTTTTCCGGCATGGTGCCGCCCAATTCTTCGATGGTCTGGCGAACCTTGCGACCGACTTCCAGGTGAGTACGGTTTGCCGCCGCCTTACCTTTGATCCCTTCGCGCCGTAGTTTGTCTTCGGCCTGCGTGGCGCGGAACAGGTTGGCGGCGAGTTCGGTGCTGCCCATGTGGTCGAGAATCTTCTGGCTTTTCTTCAGGCCCTTTTTGGCATGAATGTCTTTGGCGCCAAGACCGCCATACAGCCCCTTGTAGCCATGGTCCTGAAAGACGGCGTAGTCCAGTGAGGTTTCAACTCCGGCTTGTTTGGCGGCAGCAGCCAATGCCTTGTTGTGATAGCTCAACTCACTGCGGGCACGCAGACGATTGTGATTTTCCCGGCTTTGGGCATCGCCTTGTTCTTCGTCAAGCTCCTGACGGCGGGCCTGCACAGCAAAATAAGTTTGCCCGTGGGCAATAATCGGCTTGGCGGGGTCCGCGTTCTGCACCACCAGATAGCAGGCATACCTGGAAAGCTTGATGTCCTCGATGGCCCGCTGCGCGCCGGAACCGATGTCGACCATTTTGGTGACCTCACCGAAATGGTCCTCAACTTCGTAACCGGACCCTTCGCAAGCTTGCCTGGCTTTTTCGATGACACGCAAAAAGTTTCGGTAGTCCTGATAATCAAGCAAGGGTGCCAGTTCTCGTGCAAACCAGAATTCGTTGCCGTTTTCTTCACTGCGACGAATGCTCTCAAACGAATTGATCTGGGTTGGAAGCGATTCACTCATAGCCAAGCTCCTTTAGGTATCCAGCCATCTTCTCCTCAAGCACCGCCAGTTCGGTCTTGAGCTTCTCCCGTTCGGCCCGCACCGCCATAAGGTCGATTTCCACCTCTTCCTCAAAGGTATCCACATAGCGCGGAATGTTGAGGTTGTAGTCGTTCTCGGCGATCTCGGTGATGCTGGCGAGGTAAGCGTATTTGTCCTGGTTTTTGCGGTCGACCGCAGCATTGAGAATTTTCTGGAGGTCGGCGTCGCGTAGTTGGTTCTGGTTTTTGCCGTCCTGGTATTCCCGGCTGGCGTCGATGAACAGGACCTTGTCGTCCTTCTTGTTCTTGCGGAAGACCAGAACGGCGGCGGGGATGCCTGTACCGTAAAAGAGTTTTTCCGGCAGGCCGATGACGGTTTCCAGCAGGTTTTCGTCGATCAAGGCTTTGCGGATGCGCCCTTCGGCGGCGCCCCGGAACAGCACGCCGTGCGGCACGACGACCGCCATGCGCCCACTACCCGGTTTCATGGTTTCGATCATATGCAGGATGAAGGCGTAGTCAGCCTTGGTGCGGGGCGGCACGCCACGGCGGAAGCGCTTGTAGGGGTCGGCTTCGGCATTCTCGAAACCCCATTTTTCCAGCGAGAACGGCGGATTGGCGACGACGATGTCGAACAGCTTGAGCTGACTCTTGCCGTCGAGCAACTTGGGATTACGCAGCGTGTCGCCCCATTCGATGCGGTGGTTGTCCTCGGCGTGCAAGAACATGTTCATCTTGGCCAGTGCCCAGGTGCTGCCGATGGCTTCCTGACCATAGAGCGCGTATTTCTTGCCGTCACTGCGCTGGCGGATCAACTGGCTGCACTTCATCAACAGCGAGCCGGAACCGCAGGTCGGATCGCAGATTTCGTCGCCTTCCTGCGGATCGACCAGCAAGGCCATCAATTGCGAGACTTCCGGCGGGGTGTAGAACTCGCCGGCCTTCTTGCCGCTGGTCGAGGCAAAGTTCTTGATCAGAAATTCGTAGGCGTTGCCGATGACATCAAGCAGGCCGATGCGGCTCGGCCGCAGGTTGAGTTCCGGCTTGGCGAAGTCTTCGAGCAGGTGGCGCAGGATGTCGTTCTTCTGCGCCTCGTCGCCCAGCTTGGTGGAGTTGAAGCTGATGTCCTGGAAGACATCGCGCAGCTTGGTAATGTTGGTTTCTTCAATAGCGTGCAGCGCCTTGTCGATACGCTCGCCATTGCCGGGCTGGTGGCGGGCTTCGTACAGGGCGTAGAAATTGGCGCTCGGCGGCAAAACGAAGCGCTCGTTCTTGAGCAGTTCGGTGATCAATTCGGGATGGTTGCCGTGTTCCTTGGCATAGACCTCGTAGTGGTCCTGCCAGACATCGGAGATGTACTTCAGGAAGAGCATGGTCAGCACGTAGTCCTTGTAGATGCTGGGATCGACGGTGCCACGGAAGGTATCGCAGGCGGACCAGACGGCAGCGTTGATAGTGTCTTGATTGATGGCGTCGTTCATGATCAGTCTAGGCTTTCATTAAACAGTGAAGTACAGATGACCGAAACACGGTGTTCCTCTATCGAAACCAAGCGCCGGTATTTTTGCCGAATCTCCGCCCAAAGGGATTGAAGTCCCGATATTTGCCGCTGAATCTCTATTGGGGGTAAATCGATCTCCAAACTAAGTACCTCACGCTTGTTCAAAGCCTTAATGTTCGTTCCAGTAACACTGGAATTGATTTTTCTTTGTGTCTCATCACGATTTAAATACCAAGCTAAATATGCGGGATCAAGTTGTGCACCTGGAGTAATGATGTTTAGCTGCCCAATTGGAAAAACACTTCTCGGTATCCCATTGAAGTATCTAGCTTGGTAGAAAACACCTCTAGATGGAATGACAACCTCCCCTGGCTCTAGACAGTGCTTTAGCAGTTCATCAGGAATATTGATTCTTGGCAGGATATGAACATCAAGAGGCCAGTCGTGCTGTAAATCTTTGATCGCAAGCGCACAAACATTACCGTTTTCTACCTCTCTTGGGCTTGCGTCACGGAAGATTACTGCTGTTCTAACTGATGCGATTTCACCTAGAGATTTTTTTCCCATAATAGGCGCTCCAAAAAATAGGCTCAGCAACAAATGCTGAGCCTATATTCGTCTACGAAGTAACCCTGGCCAGCTGCTGCTGAATCCATTGATGGAACGTGGTGGAAGAACGACTCCAAGCACTGTTTCCATTGATTACTGCAACAACAATAGTGCAATTGGCACTAACGGTTTTGGACAGTTCTTCGTGAAGTTGATGTCCATTTGCTCCACTTGCTACTACCCAACAACTCCGCCCCAGAGAAACCTTGCTTGTGTAAGGACCGAGGCGTTGTGCAACTACTTCATGGTCACTTCTTATTGAAGAATCAACGCTAATTAGATATACTTTTGTCAAGTTGTTACTCCTTTTATTCCAAGTTGTGGTGATGACGGACGGCGGGTTGCCCCTCGCCGTTATTTTTGACCACATACTGAACAGTAGAGTAATACTGCGCAGCGCGGTCAGAGCGGACCATATCTTTGGCCTGAAAGCTTGTCAAGCAGTAATGCTCTACTGTTAAACCATAAAACGCAAGCGTCTGAAAAAATAAAAAAGCCACCTCGTTAAGGTGGCTTTCATGGCATCTCAAATTCCCACGAAATCTAAGACTTTGGGAAAAATCCAGATTTCAATGGGATCCTACAATTTCCTTAAATATCGATCCGCGCATTCAAGGCATTGGTTTCAATAAACGCCCGGCGGGGTTCAACCAGCTCGCCCATCAAGGTCGTAAAGATCTCGTCAGCGGCAATCGCATCGTCGATCTGAACACGCAGCAGGCGGCGGACTTTCGGATCCATCGTCGTTTCCCACAGCTGCGAGGGGTTCATTTCGCCCAAGCCTTTGTAGCGTTGCTTGCTGATGCCGCGTTCGACTTCGTTAAGCAGCCACTTCATGGCGTCGCCAAAGTTGGTGACAACCTGCTTTTTCTCGCCGCGCATCATGTAAGCGCCGGCACCAAACAGGTCAGCCAGCGTTTCCGCAGTGCGCCGCAGCTGCAGGAAATCGCCGGAAAGCAACAGATCTTCGTCGATCAGGCCGACTTTCAGGTTGCCGTGATGCATTTTTTCGATACGCAGGGTCCAGCGTTCCTGGATGTCGTCGTATTTCGGCACGACGCGAATGCCGTTGGCCAGATGTTGGGAGACCAGTTCGGCACTTGCCTTGGCTGTTTCCTCCGAGCTTAGATCAAGCTTCAGATTGTGCTGGACCAGTGCCTTGAGGACGACCGGATCAACCAGGTGCGTAATGCGCTCGATGACAGCTTCGGTCAACAACCAGGAACGGGCCAGTTCTTCCAGCGCCGGACCAGTAATCGGCACGCCATCGGCCCGCGGCAGCAGGCTGGCATCGTCCATCGCCATGCGCAGCAGGAACTGGTGGTATTCCTGATCATCCTTCAGGTAACGCTCGGTCTTGCCGTGCTTGACCTTGTAGAGCGGCGGCTGGGCGATGTAAACGTAACCGCGTTCGATCAGCTCCGGCATCTGGCGATAGAGCAAGGTCAGCAGCAGGGTGCGGATGTGCGCGCCGTCCACGTCCGCATCAGTCATGATGATGATGCGGTGGTAACGCAGTTTTTCGATCTTGAATTCGTCCTTGCCGATGCCCGTGCCGAGCGCAGTGATCAGCGTGACGATCTGTTCGCTGGAAATTAGCTTGTCGAAACGGGCTTTCTCGACGTTCAGCACCTTGCCGCGCAGCGGCAGAATGGCCTGGAACTTGCGGTCGCGGCCCTGCTTGGCGGAACCGCCGGCGGAGTCGCCCTCGACGATGTAAACCTCACAAAGCGCCGGATCCTTTTCCTGGCAGTCGGCCAGCTTGCCAGGCAGGCCAATGCCATCCAGCACACCCTTGCGCCGGGTCAGTTCACGGGCCCGACGAGCGGCTTCGCGAGCACGGGAGGCTTCGACGATCTTGCCGGTAATGATCTTGGCATCGACCGGACGTTCGAGCAGGAAATCAGCGAGCTTCTGGGCAACCACTTCTTCGACCGCCGGACGGGCTTCGGAAGAGACCAGTTTCATTTTGGTTTGCGAGGCAAACTTGGGGTCGGGCATCTTCACCGACAAGACGCAAACCAGGCCTTCGCGCATGTCGTCACCGGCGATTTCGACCTTGGCTTTCTTGGCGATCTCGTGTTCGTCGATGTACTTGTTGATAACCCGCGTCATCGCTGCGCGCAGACCGGTGAGGTGCGTCCCGCCATCGGATTGCGGGATGTTGTTGGTGAAGCAGAGCACCTGTTCCTGATAGGAATCGTTCCACTGCATCGCCACTTCGACGCCAATCGTCACGCCGGTATCGCCCACCTTGGCTTCGCCCGCCGAGTAGAAAACGGTCGGGTGAAGTACCGATTTGGTGCGGTTGATGTATTCGACAAAACTGGTAACACCGCCGGCAAAGGCAAAATCTTCTTCCTTGCCGGTGCGCTGGTCGATCAGGCGAATGCGCACGC
This sequence comes from uncultured Dechloromonas sp., assembly GCA_964561415.1. GTDB lineage: Bacteria > Pseudomonadota > Gammaproteobacteria > Burkholderiales > Rhodocyclaceae > Azonexus. The sequence goes on from CAZLPR010000021.1 coordinate 8,390, forward strand.
CGTTGTTGAGGAAGGACAGTTCGCGCAGACGCTTGGCAAGAATTTCATAGTGAAATTCGATGTGTTCGAAGATTTCGTCGTCGGCGAGGAAATGAACCTCGGTGCCGCGCTTCTCGGTTTCACCGACAATTTTGAGCGGCGAGACTTCAACGCCATCTCTCAGCTCGATGATGCGGTCAACCGCGTGACCACGGCAAAATTCCATTTGGTGTTTCTTGCCATCGCGGCGAATAGTCAGACGCAACCATTTGGAGAGTGCATTGACACAGGAAACACCAACTCCGTGCAAACCACCGGACACCTTGTAGGAATTCTGGTTGAACTTGCCACCGGCATGCAATTCGGTTAGCGCAATCTCAGCCGCCGTCCGCTTTGGCTCATGCTTGTCGTCCATTTTGACACCGGTCGGAATTCCCCGGCCATTGTCGGTAACACTGATCGAGTTATCGATATGAATGGTGACAACGATGTCATCACAATGCCCCGCCAAAGCTTCGTCGATCGAATTATCGACCACCTCGAAAACCAGGTGGTGCAGACCGGTGCCATCCGAAGTATCGCCGATGTACATGCCAGGACGTTTACGGACAGCTTCCAGACCTTCAAGAATCTGGATACTGGATTCGCCGTAAGCCTGATCGGCGCCTTGCGGGCTGATTTCTTCATTCATTACTTGTGTTCCACGTAAAACATTTTCTTGTAATTCAATAATCAAATACGCATCGGCATGATGACGTACTTGAAGCGTTCATTGCCCGGCACAGTGATTAGCGCACTGGAGTTGGCATCGTTGAAACTCCATTGAATTTCATCGGTTTGCACGTTATTCAGCACATCAAGCAGGTATCCCACATTGAAGCCGACATCGATGGCATCGCCTGAGTAATCAATCTCCATTTCTTCCTGCGCCTCTTCCTGCTCGGCGTTGGCGGCGATCAATTTGAGGCTATTTTCGCCCAAAACGACGCGTACACCGCGGAATTTTTCATTGGTCAGGATCGCCGCACGGTTCATTGCCTGCATCAGCGGCTGTCGGCCAACCTTGATATGGTTTCTCAACGTTGCCGGGACAACCCGTTCGTAATCAGGAAATTTGCCATCGATCAACTTTGAAACCAACACCACCGAACCAAAAGCAAAACGCACCTGATTGGCAGTCAAGGTTATTTCCAGGGGTTCGTCGTTATCGACCAACAAACGGTTCAATTCGAGCACCGTCTTGCGCGGCAAAATAATTTCCTGACGGGGCAAATCGGCTTCGATCTCGACACTGGCATAAGCCAGGCGATGGCCATCGGTGGCGACCGCGCGCAATTCCTTGCCTTCAACCAGCAGCAACAAGCCATTCAAATAATAACGCACATCCTGTGCCGCCATGCTGAACTGGGTCTTGCCGAGCAATTGACGGAAAGCCTTTTGCGTAATGGTAAAACCCCGTGTTTCACCTTCGGTAATCGTCATCCGCGGGAAATCATCGGCGGGCAGAGTCTGCAGACTAAAGCGGCTTTTACCGGAACGAACTTGCAAGCGCTTGTCTTCAAGAACCAGGCTGACTTCGTTGGCATCCGGCAAGGAACGAAGAATTTCCTGAAGCTTGCGCGCCCCCACGGTCACCGCGCCATCGCCTTCGCCACCTGCACCTGTTGTTGTGGTGGTGATCTGGATTTCGATATCGGTGGCCAACAAGGTCAGCCTGTCGCCATGTTTTTCCAGTAACACGTTGGAAAGAATGGGCAGGGTATGACGACGTTCAACAATACCCGACACTGACTGCAGAGGTGCAAGAAGCGTATCTCTATGGGTTTTGATAAGAACCATATATTAAAATCCTAAGTAGACTATATCGAGAACAATTCTGTGGATAACAATATTATTTTGTTTATTTTCAGACAGTTGAATCATTTTTTTGGCACTTCAAAAAGCTCTGAATTGGCTGTGCATGAAATCTGGACAATTTTCGCACAAAGTGGAAATTCACTGATGATCCACAATTCATACACAGGTTTCCAAGCACTTTCTCAACAGGCTTTCATCCTTTCAAAACCTGCAGCAATACATGCAAATCGTGATTGAGTTCACTTTCCTTGAGACGTAGTGAATCAATTGTCTTGACCGCATGGATGACGGTTGTGTGATCACGGCCGCCAAAAGCATCGCCGATTTCCGGATAACTATGCGAAGTAACTTCACGACACAGCCACATCGCCAACTGGCGGGGCCGGGCAATTGCCCGTGTGCGTTTTTTTGAAAACAGTTCAGCGACCTTGATCTTGTAATAATCGGCCACGGTCTTCTGGATATTGTCCATGCCGACATTACGAACCGAGCCGATAATGTCTTTCAGCGCTTCCTTGGCCAAATCGAGCGCAATAACGCGACCGTGGAAAGATGAATAAGCCAAAACCTTTTTCAATGCCCCTTCCAACTCACGGACATTCGAACGTAAATGTTTGGCAATGAAGAACGCCACTTCATCATCAAGATGCATGCCTTCTGCTTCGGCTTTTTTCTTCAGAATGGCAACGCGCATTTCGAGTTCTGGTGGCTCGATCTGTACTGTCAAACCCCAGTCAAAACGGGTAACCAGACGATCATCAAGGCCGTTGATGTCTTTCGGGTAGGTATCGCAAGTGATGATGATCTGCTTGCGGGCTTCGATCAGCGCGTTGAACAGGAAGAAAAACTCTTCCTGGGAGCGATTTTTGCCATTAAAAAACTGCACGTCATCAAGCAAAAGCACATCGAGCGAACGGTAAGTCCGTTTGAAACTATCGAATGATTTTTGCTGATAGGCGCGAACGACATCCGAATAATAATCTTCGGCATGCACATAGCGCACGACCTTCTCCGGCGATTCGGCCGCGATGGTGTTGCCGATGGCGTGAATAAGGTGAGTTTTACCCAGACCGGCACCGCCATAGATAAACAGTGGGTTGTAGGCAACGCCGGGATTGTTGGCCACCTGGATGGCAGCAGCCCGGGCCAGGTCGTTGGCTTTGCCGACAATCAGGTTATCGAAGGTGAAAGATTGAAAGAGCCGCGATTTTTCGTAATTACCATTCTTGCTACGCGGTTTTTCCGTGCTTGAAGCTGCCTTGGCGCTGCTTTCGCCAGTTTTTTCAGCAACTGATTCGCTACGAATGGGTGCAGTTTTATGGGCGCCAATAACCAAAGAAATGACGACCGGGGCCGAAAAAAAACTGTGGCTATATTCTTCGATACGCGAAAGATAACGGTCGCGTACCCACTTCAGAATGAATCCGTTGGGCGCAATAAGACGTAATCCTTCTTCTAGAGCTACCTTTTCACCTTCAAGCCGGAGCGGCTTAATCCAGGTGTTGAACTGCTGCTCGGGCAATTCCTGCTCAAAACGCAGCAAACAGGATTCCCAGAAACCGGCCATTGATTAATCGACTCCTCCCCGGCTTTCAAGAAGCATCACCGGCGGCGTTAGTATTTGATTTTATAGTCTATTTTTAAATAAACCAGGCGGCTGAAAAGTGCCGCGAAAGGCGAGATTCTACGCTTCATCAACAAGGTTATCCACAGCTTTAGGAAATAAATGATCTTGACAGCTCACCCTCTATCAGGGTGTAATTACGCGTTTTTCTCAGCACATCAAGGGATTTCAACATGAAACGCACGTATCAACCGTCGGTCGTGCGCCGCAAGCGCACACATGGCTTCCTGGTTCGCATGCGTACCAAGGGTGGTCGTGCAGTTATTGCTGCTCGCCGCGCTAAAGGTCGCACACGTCTGGCCGTTTAAACCGGACGTTCGGCGAGGTGGAACAAAGCTTCGCCAGACGCTATCGCCTGACAAAAACGGATGAGTTCTCATCCGTTTTTGGTTTCAGGAAGGCGATTCGCGGCAAATTACTAATGCTGCACTATCAGCCAAGAAACGCCAAATTTACAGAAGCGCGTTTAGGGTTGGTCGTTGGCAAAAAACAGCTTAAAAGATCGGTTGACCGTAACCGGGTCAAACGTATCATCCGCGAACAGTTTCGTTGTTTGCGCTTGACGTTGCCAGCTTGCGATTTTGTTGTACGGCTGGCTGTAAAGCCAGGAAAGCTGGATAACAAATTGCTGGCGGATGATTTTGTTGCCTTGCTGGAAAAACTGCGACGGCCGAAGCCGAAGCGGGAAAATTGATGAAACGTTTGTTGATCGGCTTGATTCGGGTTTATCAATATGCAATTAGCCCATTTTTGGGCAAAAGCTGCCGCCATCATCCGAGTTGCTCGGGGTATGCGGTGGAAGCAGTAGAAAAATACGGTGCCATCAAGGGTGGCTGGTTGAGCGTCAAACGCATCGGCCGCTGTCATCCCTGGCATCCCGGCGGGTACGATCCAGTACCCTGATTTGAGAATGCTTGATTACATAGGCAGTTCATGGACACTCGACGCCTTATTCTGGTGATGATCTTCGCTTTTTCCAGTTTTATGCTGTGGGAAAGCTGGCAGAAATTCAACCAGCCGAAACCGGCAACGGATGCTGTAGCGACCACCACAACGCCTGGTAGCGCTGCACCAACTCCCTCCGTCTCCTTGCAGCCTGGTTCTTCCGGTGTTGTTAGCCCGGCCATTGCCGCTGCCAGCGCACCTATCGGTGAAACCTTTACCGTCAGTACCGATTTGTTGAAAGCAACCATCTCTGCCCAGGGTGGTGATCTGGTTGAACTTGAGCTGCTCAGGTACAAGGAACATGGCAACAAGGACAAAAACTTTTTCCTCTTTGAAACCAAGCATCACTACATGGCGCAAAGTGGCCTGATTGGTGAAGGTTTGCCGACGCATCGTTCAACTTTCAAACGGGTTGAAGGCCCGACGGCACTTGCCGATGGTGCTGATGAATTGAAAATTCGTCTTGAGGCGGATGCTGCCAACGGTGTCAAAATTGCCAAGATTTTGACTTTCAAACGCAGTTCCTATCTGGTTGATGTCGCCTGGGAAATTACCAACGGCAGCGACAAAGCGCTCGTTCCGCATGCTTACTTCCAACTGCAGCGCAATGACACCGCGCCGGAAGGGGAAAGCATGATGGTTTCCACCTTCACCGGGCCAGCTGTTTTTACCGATGCCGAGAAGTACCAGAAAATTTCCTTTGGCGATATTGCGAGCGAAAAGGCCAAGTTTGCCAAAACGGCCGACAACGGCTGGCTCGCCATGGTCCAACATTATTTTGTTTCAGCCTGGGTGCCCAAAGACAAAACGCCGCGTGAGTTCTACATGCGCAAGTTGGAAGGCAGCAATAATTACCAGGCTGGCCTGATTATTCCGGTGGCTGAAATTGCACCGGGCGGCAAGAATGAAACTTCCGTCAGCCTTTACGCAGGTCCGCAGGAACAGGCTGCATTGAAAGCCTTGTCGCCAGGGCTTGATCTGGTCGTCGATTACGGCTTTTTGACCGTCGTGGCAGCGCCGATTTTCTGGGCTTTGCAGGCAATTCACAACCTGGTGGGCAACTGGGGTTGGGCGATTATTGTACTGACCGTCATCCTGAAGGGTATTTTCTTCCCGCTCTCGGCAGCCTCCTACAAGTCGATGGCCAAGATGAAATTGCTGACACCGCGCCTGACGCAGTTGAAGGAGCGTTTTGGTGATGACAAACAGCGTCTGAATCAGGAAATGATGAAGATGTACCAGACCGAAAAGGTCAATCCACTCGGCGGTTGCCTGCCGATTCTGGTGCAGATTCCCGTCTTCATTGCGCTGTATTGGGTATTGCTCGGTGCCGTCGAAATGCGTGACGCACCCTGGACGTTATGGATTCACGATCTGGCTTCGCCGGACCCTTACTTCATTTTGCCGGTCATCATGATGGCCTCGATGTTTATTCAAACCAAACTGAATCCAACGCCGCCAGACCCGATTCAAGCCAAAGTAATGATGGCCATGCCCCTGATTTTCGGTGTCATGTTTTTCTGGTTCCCCGCCGGTTTGGTGCTCTATTGGGTGGTCAACAACATCCTTTCGATCGCCCAGCAATGGCAGATTACCCGGATGATCGGCACTGGCGCCAAGGCTGCCAACGACGCCAAGGCTTAAGGTGTGAAATCTGACACCATTGCTGCCATCGCCACGGCCCCTGGTCGTG
>CAZLPR010000022.1:0-11107 GCA_964561415.1 uncultured Dechloromonas sp.
ATGGGCGGCATGGGTGGCATGGGCGGCATGGGCATGTAATGTCCTGCTAAGCATCGCTGCTTACGAAAAGCCACCGCTTTAAGCGGAAATGCCGTTTTGTTGATTCTGAACGGCATTTTTATTTGGTGCGCCCGGCATGGGCGCACTCCTGCGGGTGCAAGTCCCGCCGTAAGTCGATCACGACGAATGAAGTGAAGCGCGCAACTGCATAAGGGCGACTAAGGGAAGGGCGCGTGGAGCATAAACATCGAGCCGATGAACACCTCGACCCTATTGAGGGAAAACCGGATAGAAGGCGCTACTGAGCAGGGCGAACGGGCCAATGACTGCAAAGCACTAATACTGCGTTCCGGTCACGCTTCGGCGAAATCACCGGTGACAATGCCGTGAAATACGCAGCCATGATTTTCAACCAATCCTATCAAGTGCAGAGGCCACCCAATGTCTCTCATCAGGTGGCCTTTGTCGCTTTTCAGATGGACTTGCTGGTCGACTCATGGTGGCGTATCCGGCGAGTTTTGTACCTCAGCGTTACCCGAACCAACCATCGTCATCAAGGATCGTTCGCACTGCCGTCAGTTTGACCACGCCTTCGCCAAAACTGCCGCCGACCGGATTAAAAACGTTCAGGTAAAACGTCTCGCTGGGTTCCGGCGTGTTGTCCCCGATGATCTCCACCGGGATGACAGTCTGGTTCTCGTCAGGATACAGATTGAGGGTGCCGCTGACGGCAATGTAGTCGCTGCCGGCTGTAGCAGTGCCGTCACGGGTCAGGTAGTCCACACTCAAAATCTGATTTGGATCACTTCTGACGCCGGTGAACTGCAGCAGGAAGTAGGCGTAGCTGGTGCCGCTACTGCCTTCAGGCACTTCTTTTTTGACCTCATCGGGTTTGGTCGGCGCATTCGAATAGTTGGCCCGCAGGCTCTGGTCGATCCATTGCTGGTAGTTGCTCACTCGCTGCCAGGCGGCGACCTCACCGAAACTGCTATTGGTGCTGGTGTCGATATCGGGACTGACAGACCCTCGGCTGAGGCTGGCGGTATAACTGGCCACGCCAGCCACTTGACCGTTGAGAAATGCCGGGCCGCCACTATCGCCCTGGGCAATCAGACCTTCTGCCCATCCCAAGCCGATGTCGCTGCGGTAAATCAACTGCCCGAGCGCATCGTGGGTGCTGCTCCCGTCGTCGAAGTCCGCTACCAGTTGGGTGCCTGACAAAGGCGTCCAGGCCATTCCTGATCCCAGGTTGCTCTTCAGGGTCGAAGCATCGGCATCGAACTGGTTGGCCGCCTTGAGTCGGATGGGGCTGGTGGTATCGCTGCTGCTGGCTCCGGTGTTCCCGGTGCCGGTTCTGCCATAGCCCACCATCGTGAAGCTCTGTCCGATTTCATTACCATCACGATAGATGTCGTAACGCTCAGCGGCTGTGGGGGCCGCGCCGGACAACCAAACGAGTGCCAAGTCGTTGTTGCCCTGTGAGTCGTATCCCGAATGCGAGAGGATCTTCGTACCGGTCAAGGTTTGCGTGCCAGAGCGCGTCTCGAAGGTGACCTGAGCGGTACCCGTTTTTCCATCGAACAGATGGGCTGCTGTCAGGATGGCGCGACCATCGAACAGCAGCGTGCCTGTGGCGTAGTACCCACCAAAACTGACACGCACCACCCCGTCATAACCATCGCCAGGATAGGTGCGGTAGCGGGAATCGGTGTAGTAATACGATGAAGTGATCATTCAATCAATTTACACAAGACAAGGCAGGCATTCTCTCAAATCATCTTTCCCTTGGCGACGTTGATTGTCGTGCATGCTCGCCTTTGAGAATGATGCCAATTACCCCGCCATCCCGGGTGACGAATTCGATGCCGGCTAGGCTGAATGCCTTGACCATCTTGTTAAGGGGCGACCAGCATGCCCGGACCACCGCCTGCTGACCGGGCAGGTGTTCGGGCGAGTGGGGAAGAGGCGGAAATGTTGGGCGATTCCGGGGTTTTAGGCTGGCGTCTTTTGTAGCGGGCTGCGGACTGAGTTAGGGCCACAAAAGGGCAGGATTTTTTGCTGCAGGGGTGACAGCGTAGCGGCGGCAACCAAAAAAGAGACCCCTGCAACCGAAGTCACAAGGGGTTCAGTGGCTTTCACCGCAAGCATCTGCCTTTATTTTCAGGTGTTTTTCGCGGTCGACCGCGAGAACGGGGCAAAATGCTGCGGCCGAGGCATTCCGCGATCACGCTGGCAAACTGCAGGAAGGGCATCTGATGGCGTAGGTCGGTATCCAGAACAGAACACTGACCTGGGGTTCCAGCTTTTTCTGAAATGACGGGCGGTTTTTGTTGGTTTGGTAGCCGGTTGTTTTGTAACAGAAATTTTTGATTCAAAACGCTTAAGTAGGTGCCCTTCGGGTCTGCCCCCCCTTTGATTTGACCCCTTTGATTCCGATCCCCCCCCCCTGTGTCAGGCTACGTGCAGGACCGACAGGGCGTTGGGGTTGGGCTGGTGTCAAGTTTGTATAAATCAAAGGGGCCGGGGTCATTAAATCCATACCGTTCCACACAACTCATTTCGCATCATAAATTGCGCGCATATGGGCCATCCCCTCAACGAAATCCCGCAATCGCTGCATTCCCAACCAAAGTGTTTTAACCCCGGGCTCGCCGTCACATTTTCGGGCGAGGAAGCCACCAAGCATGGCGATTTGCCGAACGACATCGCGAATCGTGGGGTTGATTTTAGGTACGGGTTTTTTTGCCAAAATGAAAGCTCCCTTCCATTCCGCATCGGTAAACAGCAGAGCGGCGTCCAGGTCAGGATGGGTTCGGCCCAGTTTAACCAACCGGGCCAGGCGCCAGGAAACCACCAGATAAACCGCCAACGCCAGTTCCAGTTTGGCGACACTCCCCAATTGCAGCGCTTCCACCCGGCAACCATTCTTCAGAATGTGAAAGAACGTTTCAATCTCCCACCGGCAGCGATACCACTCGATCAACTCAATGACCGCCGCCAGACTGTCCGCGACCCGGTTGGTCAGCAAACGCCATTCCACCGGCTTGCAGTCCGTCGGTGCATTGACTTCCCTGGCGATCAGGCAGGTCACCGACAATTCACCCCCTTGACCATCCGGCAGCATCACCGGGCGAGCAAAAAGTTGTTGCCGCACAAGCCTGGCCGCCTTCCCATGACGGGAGGCCATCGTGAATTCGACCTCACCCAACGATGTACCGGCAAGTACTTTCGCCCACAATTTGCCGCCTGCCGGCAAACACCGGTTGTGTTGCGAGCGAATCAGCCAGTCGGCCGGTGTGCCCAATTGGTGGGCTCGCTGCATCAAATCGAGGATGTCTGCCTCCCGGTCGGCGACATAGATGAGACGAGTCTCTGGCATCTCAGGCGCGGTTTCGGCAATCCGTTCATCGTAATCAAAGGGGTCAGGGTCAATTAACTGGCCGGTGTCGCGTTTAACATAAAGCCTAATCGGGCGAAGTCGTGTTGAGAAGATTCGGTTGCTACTGCGGTCAACCTTGATATGTATAATCCATTGGATTACACTTAAGCATGCTCGAAACCCTATATGGCATCGCCGAACTGCCCTCCTACATCCGACTGGCCGAAAATCTCTTATCCGCTGAAGAACGGCAGGATCTGGTCAACTACCTGGCTGAACATCCCAAGGCGGGGGACGTCATGGAAGGTACGGGTGGGGTACGTAAACTGCGTTGGCGTCGGGGCGGGAAAGGCAAGAGTGGTGGCGTGCGCGTCATTTACTATTTTCACAATGACCTCATGCCGCTGTACCTGCTAACGCTCTTTGCCAAAGGTAACAAGACCAACCTGACCAAGGCTGAGCGGAACGAGTTGGCCAATTTGGTCGAGGTGTTAGTTGGCATTTGGAAAGAAAGGGCGACACCATGAGTGCAGCATTTGAAAGCATCAAACAGGGTTTACAGGAGGCGATTACCCACGCCAAAGGCGAGACAAGTGGCGTGCGTGTGCATCGCCCCCGCGTAGTCGACGTGAAGGCTGTGCGGACCAAGGTGGGAATGACCCAGGAGCAGTTTGCTGCACGCTTCGGTTTTTCGGCGGCAACCTTACGGCATTGGGAGCGGGGTGATCGCTCGCCGCACGGCCCGGCGTTGGTGTTGCTCAATGTGATTGAGCACAATCCACAGGTTGTGATCGAGGCTTTGGCAAGATAGAGCCACTCTCGCCGCCAAATCCATCGGTTGGCATCCGCTAATAAAAGGGGTCAGGGTCATTAAATTCAGCTAAAATATTAACCTCAAATTCATGGAGCGCTATCCATGCCCACCATCAGCATGTTCTACGGAATTCTGGTGGCGATGTATGTTCTGGATACGGACAAACATCATCACCCCCACATCCATGTCCGTTATAACGAGTTCAAGGCGATATTGAAGATACCCGGAGGCGAGGTGCTGGAAGGCGATTTACCCAGCCGACAAATGAAGCTGGTTCAAGCCTGGATTGAGCTGCATCAAGATGACTTGATGGCCGATTGGCATCTGGCAAGTACGGGTCAAACGCCTTTCAAGATTGATCCTTTACGTTGAGGCACTGATCATGACACCCGACGTTATCAAGGTCTTGGCGACGCCAGACTATTCCATCGTGGCTGAATTCGAGACTGGCGAGGTTCGCCGTTTTGATATGCGCCCCTATCTGGACTTTCCCGCTTTTGCGCCACTCAAGGAGCCGGGATTGTTCATGCGTGCGCATGTCGAACATGGGACGGTGGCGTGGAGTGATGAAATCGATTTGTCGCCTGACACGCTTTATCTGCGCGGGCAGGCGGGTTGAGCCATCGTGCCCCGCCGCCCACGCATTCACCTTCCTGGCGTGCCCATCCACCTGGTGCAGCGCGGCCATAACCGCGAAGCCTGCTTTTTCTCGGATGAGGACTTTCTGGCCTATCGGGAATGGCTCGCCGAGGCGCTGAAGAAATCCGGCTGCACGCTGCATGCCTATGTGTTGATGACCAATCATGTGCATTTGCTGTTGACGCCGCCCTGCAGCGCGGCGGTGTCGCAACTGGTGATGTCGTTGGGACGTCGCTATGTGCAGTACATCAACAAGACTTACCGCCGTACCGGCACCCTGTGGGATAGCCGTTACAAATCCTCGCTGGTGCATGCGGATGACTATCTGCTGTTGTGCCAGCGTTATATCGAGTTGAACCCGGTGCGGGCCGGCATGGTGGATGATCCGGCGCTGTATCGCTGGAGCAGTTACCGGGCGAATGGACTGGGTCAGGCGGATGTATTGCTGACGCCGCACGATGTGTACCTTGCGCTGGGGGCCGATGCCGAGGCTCGGCAAGCCCTGTATCGGTCGTTGTTTCGTAGCGAGCTCGAACAAGAGGCGCTGGCGGATATTCGCCTGGCGTTGAATCAGGGGCAGCCGCTAGGCAGTGGGCGGTTTCTGGATCAGGTAGAGCGCATGGTCGGACGCCGCTGCGAAGTGCGTCAACGTGGCCGGCCACGCAAGTGCGATGTACCGGAAACCTGCACTGACGCGCGGCAGACGCCGGTGGCTGGACAATGCGAACGGATAGACCACGTTTAATTGGTCAATCCCCGAAGCCTCGAACTCACTGCGGGGAGCAACAAACCCGAAACTCCCGTCACTCAAAAGGTGGCGGGGGTTTTACCGTTTACGGGACAATGTGCTTTTGCTACGCCGTGCTCTGCACTTCCTTCGGTCGCCGCCAGCGCCGACTTTTTGACAAGGACTTCCCATGCTCACCTTCCTCCACATCGGCTGCGGCCCGAAGCACAAAGACCAGACGACGCGCGGCTTCAACAGCGCCGATTGGAAAGAGTTACGGCTCGATATTGATAATAGTGTCGAACCCGATATCGCTGGGACAATGACCGATATGTCGGCCGTGCAGGATGCTTCGGTTGACGCCATTTTCTCCAGCCACAACATCGAACATCTCTATCCGCACGAAGTCCCCCAGGCGCTGGCCGAGTTCAAGCGTGTGCTCAAGCCTGATGGCTTTGTGGTCATTACCTGCCCCGATCTGCAGTCTGTCTGTGCGCTGGTGGCCGAAGACAAGCTGACCGAACCCGCCTACACCGCGCCCGCCGGGCCGATTGCGCCGCTGGATATTCTCTATGGCTATCGCCCGCCCATGGCTGCCGGCAACCTGTTCATGGCCCACCGCTGCGGGTTTACCCAGCGTGTGCTGGTAGGTACTTTACAGAGCAGCGGCTTTCAGGCCGTCGCCAGCAAGCGGCGCGGGCATCCGTACTACGACCTCTACGCCATTGCGACCAAAAGCCAGCAGCCTGAAGCCGAAGTTCGCGCGCTAGCCGAGCTGCACTTTCCAGGATGAGCGCCTTGAGCCTGCATGCCAACATTCGCCAGCAACTGCTTGGGGGCATTTCTCAGCCGCTCCCCGATGAAGCAGCCCAACTCAACAACGCGCTACGTTTGCTGTCGAAATGGCGCAGTGTGCTGATCCAGAATACGCTGCTGCAGCAACAGGGCACGATGGTGATGGAAGGTCCGCTGCAAGGCATGGATTTCCTGGCCCAGTCGGCTGAGGGATGTCACATCGCCAAGTTGCTCGGCTGCTACGAGCAACCACTGCTGCCCCACATCGAACGGGCGATTCAGGTGAGCTATCCGACCCTCCTCAACATCGGCTGCGCCGAAGGCTATTACGCCGTGGGTATGGCGCGGCGCATGCCCAACACCCGAATTCTGGCTTTCGACCTGAACCCCAAAGCCCAGCAGGTCTGCGCCGAACTCGCCACCCAAAACGGCGTGGCTGATCGCGTCACAGTCGGCGCGTTATTCAGGCCTGAAGACTTCGCCACCTACGCCGGAGAAAAAGTGCTGGTGCTGTGCGACATCGAGGGCGCGGAAAAAGACCTGTTGAATCCCGCCATCACACCGGCGCTGGCGGGCATGGATGTGATCGTCGAAGCCCACGAATGCCTGATTCCCGGTATCACCCAGCTGCTGATCGGGCGCTTCTCGGCCACGCACGACATCACGCTGGTGGAAGACAACGGCCAGCGCCAACTGCCCAATGCGCCCACGTGGTTCAACAACCTCGCGCATCTGGATCAACTACTGGCGACCTGGGAATGGCGCAGTGGCCCGACACCCTGGCTGGTGATGAAGGCAAAATCCGGGGTAGGCGCATGACCGCCGCGATCTACTACCACCCCGAGGCTTACACCACCAGCGGCCCCAAGCTGATGGGACGCAACGCCGCCGGCGAATCCTTCCTGCGCGGCTTTCTCGCCCACAGCCAGGCCAGCGAATTCTGGGCGCAGGTCGAGAAAACCGACCATGCCAAGGTGTTTGCCGAGTCGGTCAAGGCATACGGCCGCAATGAGCCGGTCAAGGCGGTGGACAAGAACAGCCTGGCCGCCTTGGCAGGTGGGCACCGTCTATTACCCCGGCCCCGGCATCGGGCTGCATGCCTGGCAACGCGCAGCCTTCGGCCACGGCGCCTGGAGTCTGTGCGGCATCACCCACACCACCAGCAGCGCCGGGGCGATGGATGCGCTGGCCGATCTGATCTCCGCCCCGGTGCAGCCGTGGGATGCGGTAATCTGCACCAGCACGGCGGTCAAGAACAATGTCGAGCGCCTGCTGCAGGCGCAGGTGGACTACCTCAAGGACCGGCTGGGTATCACCAAGCTGGTGCTGCCGCAGCTGCCGGTGATTCCACTGGGGATTCATACACAAGACTTCACGTTCTCCTCCACACAGAAGGCCACAGCGCGGCAAGTCCTCGGCGTCGATGAGCACACCTTGGTGGTGCTGTTCATGGGCCGGTTGTCTTTCCATGCCAAGGCGCATCCGCTGGCCATGTACCAGGCGCTCGAAGCCGCAGCGCAAGCAACGGGCAAGCCGGTGGTGCTGGTCGAATGCGGTTGGTTCGCCAACGACTACATCGCCAAAGCCTATGCCGATGCAGCCCAGTTGGCCTGCCCGAGCGTGCGCGTCGTCACCCTCGATGGCCGCAAGGCCGAAGATCGCCAGACGGCCTGGGCCGGTGCCGATGTGTTTTGTTCTCTCTCCGACAACATCCAGGAAACCTTCGGCATCGTGCCGATCGAGGCGATGGCTGCCGGCCTGCCGGTGGTGGTGGCGGACTGGGACGGCTACAAGGATACGGTGCGCGACGGCATCGACGGTTTCCGCATCCCGACCCTGATGCCAAGCCACGGTCTGGGCAGCGATCTGGCGTTGCGACATGCGTTGGAAATCGACACCTACGACATGTACTGCGGCCACGCCTGTTCGCTGGTGGCGGTGGAGGTGTCTGCCACGGTCGACGCCTTCAAACGGCTCATTTTGTCGCCGGAGCTTCGCAAGCAGATGGGCGAAACCGGCCGGCTGCGGGCGAGGGAAGTCTACGACTGGGCAGTGATTATTCCGCAGTACGAGGCGCTGTGGGCGCAGCTCAACGCCATCCGTCTGGCGCAGGCACCCGCCTTGAAACCCTTGGCCCACCCGTGGCCCGCCCGGATGGACCCGTTCCACGCCTTTGCCAGCTACCCGACAAACCTGTTAACCGAACAGACCGTGCTGTGCCTGGTCGATGCGGATGCCGACACGGCGCTCAAGCGCACCTTGGCCTATCGCCAACTGGCGATGATCGACTTCGCCAAGATCATCTTGCCCAGCGAGGCCGAGATTCAGGTGGTGCTGACAGCGGCGAGCACCGAGCCAAAAGCCGCAGCCGAACTCATCGCAGGCTTGCCTGCCGAACGCCAGCCTTTCGTCTTCCGCAGTCTGGCCTGGCTGGTGAAGTTGGGCGTGCTGGCGCAAAAGGTGAAATGACGACCCGTGCTGTATCCGAACGCTATTGGCCTCAAAGCCAAGGCGCGCCCGCTACTGCCCAGTGAGCCGCGCATTTCTGATCATCAAAAGGCGCAGGTACTGACCGAGCGGTATTTGCTGCCCGCCTTGTCAGCACTGGAGGCACTTTTTCTTGAGATCCGCGCTCATGTCGATCCTGTGTTGAAAGCGGCGAGGCCAATCAACCGTGGCAAGCGCTATCCGCTAGGCCAGTGCCTGGAGATCTCGCTGGCCGTCGAGCGGCACTTGTGCGCCCTCAACCCGGCCACATTGTCTGCAATGGCGGCCACAGGCCATGCTGCCTTGTCTGCTTTTTTTCAGGCAGGCGGCACGATGCGGCGCATCTGGGGCGACTTGCGGGGCAAGTATTTTCAGAATGCGTTTCTGGTTGGCGCGCTCTATGTGGATGTATCCAACGACACAGTGGTGGTCACCAAGCCCAAGGTTGAGATCCTGCCGTTTGAAGCGTCGGGCCTCACCCCGATTGCTGACTACGCGCACTTCGCACGCATCGCTGAACAGTATTGGGAAGCGCAGGTCTGGCCCAACCACGTGGCACCTGAATTGGCGCCTTTCTTCCCCGTGCTCACCGTTGCGAAAAACGGGGCGATGGCGTTCCGGGATGCGGGTGACTACTTGATGACCATGAACTGGGTGAAGGCGTTTCGCCCTAGCCAGTCATTTCTTTCGCGCGAACCCATGACTGACGAGGTGTTCGACAAGGCCGCCACACTGCTCAAAAGTACCCCGTTGAAACTGGCGACCAATCCAGAGCAAGGCCGACGCTTGGCGCTACAGAACGCCCGAACCTATCGTGACAAGCGCTGGCACCGCCAGCCGACGATACAGCAACGAATGCTCGTACTGGGGTACCAGGCCAATCAGGCCTTCGCCCATGGGGAAAGGCAAAAAGAGAAACCAGAAATACACAGATTCAAAAAAACAGGAACGCCCATGAATATCCTTTTCATTCACCAGAACTTCCCCGGCCAGTTCAAGTTTCTGGCTCCCGCGCTGGCGCAGCACGGCCACGCCGTGATGGCCATGACCATGCAGAAGACCGATGCCCACGAATGGCAGGGCATCAAGCTGGTGCCCTACAACGCCACCCAGGGCAGCACGCCCAGCGTGCACCCCTGGGTGTCTGACTTCGAGACCAAGACCATCCGGGGCGAAGCCTGCTTTCGGGCGGCGCTGCAAATGAAAGCGCAGGGCTACATGCCTGACGTCGTCATCGCCCACCACGGCTGGGGCGAAAGCTTGTTCCTGAAGGAGGTCTGGCCGGATGCCAAACTCGGTATCTACTGTGAGTTCTACTACCACCCACACGGCGCGGATGTGGGGTTTGACCCCGAGTTTCCAGCCAAGGAGGCTGGTGATGTCTGCCGCCTGCGCCTGAAGAACCTCAACAACCTGTTGCACTTCGAGGTGGCGGACGCGGGTATCAGCCCGACGCACTGGCAGGCGAGTACGTTCCCGGAGCCGTTCCGCAGCCAGATCACCGTGGTGCACGACGGCATCGACACCGGGGCTGTGGCGCCCAACCCCAATGTCAGCCTGACGCTGAACGGCAACCTCACCCTGACCAAACAGGATGAGGTGATTACCTTCGTCAACCGCAACCTGGAACCCTACCGGGGCTACCACGTCTTCATGCGGGTACTGCCGGAGATCCTGAAACGCCGGCCAAACGCCCGGGTACTGATTGTGGGCGGGGACGACGTGAGCTACGGCGCCAGGCCTACGCTTGAAGAATACGGCGGCCAGGTGCTCGACCGGACAACGGCCAGAAGTGGAAGGACATCTTCGCCGCCGAGGTGAGGCCACAGATCAGCGACGCCGACTGGGCGCGGGTGCATTTTCTGGGCAACATCCCGTACCAGTATTTCATTCCGCTGCTGCAGCTTTCCACAGTGCATGTGTACCTGACATACCCGTTTGTGCTGAGTTGGAGCCTGCTGGAAGCGATGAGCGTCGGCTGTGCGATTGTCGCGAGCGATACGCAGCCGCTGCACGAGGCGATCCGCCACGATGAGACCGGGCGGCTGGTGAATTTTTTTGATGTGGCGGGGCTGGCGAATGAAGTGTGCGCACTGCTGGATGACCAGGGAGCGCGGCAGCGACTGGGTGCCAATGCGCGTGCGTTTGCGCAGGCGAACTACGATCTCAAGACGGCGTGCCTGCCCCGGCAGTTGCAGTGGGTGGCGGGGTTGGTGAAGTGACGCCGCTGATTCCCCCCGAAGAACTGATGGCCGAACTCGCCGCC
>CAZLPR010000022.1:11144-14470 GCA_964561415.1 uncultured Dechloromonas sp.
CGAGGGCGGCTACCTGCACCTGGGGAAGCCGGACGAGGAGGCCGTCACCGTGGTGGGTGTGCCGGAGGTCGGGATGGCGGGGATGAATGTGTTGTGGGTGGGGTGAGGGCTGGTGACATCAGCCAAACTGGAATTCAAATGTATCTCCACCGAGTGACCGCTGCCAGACCGCCAAGCCAGGCGGCTCGATGAACAAACTCCAGGATTGCTGTTGATGCCGGTAAGGCTCAAGTACTGACCTGAAGATATTGGCAGTCAGGATGGCTAAACAGCGACCGTCGGGATCGCGCACCGACTCGTAGCGGATCAGCTCAATACCTGCTTGCCGGGCAGAAGCCGCCAAGTCCTGGGTCTGGCGGTAGTCATCCGGCGCTATCCAGCTTTCCCAATGGACTAAGAAAGGTGGCTTGGTCAGGTCTAGGCTTGCCTTGGTTGCGCCATGAAACTCAAAGAGTGTCATGGGCAGTGAAGCGGGCTTGGCCTGCAGGCCGGCACTATCGCGCCAGAAACGGAGCCGCCAGTACCCGGTTTCCGCACAGGCCGTTCGCGTGCTTTCGGCACCGTAGAAGACGCCGGGATCGGTCTTGCGCCGAAAACGGGAACCATTTGGCGGCGGGGATTGGTAGCGAAACGGTGTCGACAGCAAAAAATGCAGCCCCTCGGCAGCCGCCGGCAAGGGCGGTTTAACTTCCTCGATGATGTCTTCGAGGATGGCCTGAAGACGAATATTGCCGTGAGTGAGTGCAATCGTCGCGTTCTTGTGCTGGGCTTCGACAGCACGCCAGCCACTTCCTGCCCAAGGCCGTGCCTCAGGCTGGAGCACGGTGGGCGTCAATGTAATCACAGGCCGAGACCAAGCCGGGGATCGATTTGATCACGTCAATCGGGTGCCTGTCACCGAAGGCTTGGTTGGCGCTCGTCAGCCAATTTCTGGCGAGCTCGTCACTGTTGCCGACGATCGAGAACAAGCCCCGGTAGAGTCTGACGAACAAGGCAGAGAGCTGCCACTCCGGGGTGCCTTCTTTAACGAAAAATTCGCCGCGCAGCAGCCTGGATGCCGATGGCTGGCTGATGCCAATGATGGGTGCCAGTTCGGTGGGGCCGATCGCCAGATGCTGGGCCGTTTCGGCCACGGCTCGCGTCAGGATCTCGGATCGTTCCGCTGCCCTTGCGGCAGCCACTGCGGTGTCTGTCATGGTTGCTCCCAATGTTGATGCCAACCTTTTCTTATTCTATGGGGATGAATAAACATTTCCAAGGTATTCAGAGGAATATTTGCGGCGTTATTCGTGCTGGATAGAAATCAGGTCAAAGGGTAGAGTAGAGAACAGGCTCTCACCTGCCCTCCCTCATCAAACCGTGCATGCGGTTCTCCCGCACATGGCTTTCCGATGTTCTTCATGCCGAGGCATGCGCCGAGTGCCAGCCCGCTACAGCAGGAACCTTGTATAGCCCGTAACGCCCATAGAGCTCGACAGTCGGGAAACGCACCCAGCCGCTTCGTCTGTTCTACACCTTGTGGCGCTTCCTCAAGTGGGTTCGCAACCGTTCTTCCGCATGGTTTCTGACCTTGCTCATCGCCAGACTTGAGTTCCGGTAGTGGAAGTAGTTCGCCCAGCCTCTCAGGCTGCGGTTCACGTTTCCCACCACATCTTCCAAGGGAATGGCGGTCAGCTCCCGTCCTGTCAGTTCGGTCAGCCTCGCCTTGACTCTCTTCAGCGATTTATCCGCCGGTCGGACATTCGGGTACGGTTTTCCGGTGCTTGCCCCTCGCCTCATCTGAATCGTAAATCCCAGGAAGTTGAAGATCGCTTGTGTGGCATCCACGATATGGGTCTTGGCCTCGTTGAGGCTGAGGTCCAGTCGTTCCAGTACGTGACGCACCACGTTCAGCGGCTCCTCTACATCTTTTCGGCACATGACTACAAAGTCGTCCGCGTAGCGCACGAGATGCGCTTGCAGCTTGCCTTTCAAGTGCCGCCATTGCCATATCCGGTCGAGAATGTGCAGGTAGCAGTTGGCCAGTAGCGGGGAGATTACGCCGCCTTGCGGCGTCCCCTTGCGATTGGCTTTGCCGCCTACAGTCTTCTTCACGCCGTTGTCGTCCTCGCCGATGATCGGGGCTTTGAGCCATTGCTTGATAAGGTTGTGGCTGCTGACGAACAGCAGCGGCATCCGTATCCAGAATTCCAAGACCATCCTCCTGTGTAAATAGCGATGGAGGATAAATATGAAGGATCGCGGGTACAACCCAAGATAATGTTGTGCGTCGTATAGCGATGCTATACCATTGCGCATGATTCGAAGTTTCCGTCACAAAGGACTTGAAGCCTTCTATCGCAGAGGCAGCAAGGCCGGTATACAGCCCCACCACGGCAGTCGGCTGCACGCACAGTTGACTGCGCTGGATTCTGCGACCTGCGCGGAGGATATGAATTTTCCCGCCTGGCGTCTGCATCCGCTGACAGGGGAGCTGTCCGGTTTCTGGGCTATCACCGTGAATGGCAACTGGCGCTTGATCTTTCGATTTAACGGCGAAGATGCGGAGTTAGTCGATTATCTGGATTACCACTAGGAAAATGACGATGAATGGTATGCACAATCCAGCCCACCCCGGCGAAGTTCTCAAGGACGGCTGGCCGGCTGAAGTGACGATTACGGCAGCGGCAAAGCAGCTTGGCGTAACGCGGGCGACGTTGTCGCGCATTCTCAATGGTCATGCCGCCATCAGCGCGGACATGGCCTTGCGTTTGCAGGATTGGCTCGGTATCAATGCGCAAATGTGGCTACGCATGCAGGCGGCTTACGATCTGTGGCAGGCCGAGCGCAACAAGCGACGGCCCCATATCGAGCGACTAAAGCATGTAGCCTGATGTCATCCCCCCAGCGCCGACTTTTTAAAATAGGCTATGTACCCATAGCCTGTTGAACCCCATCGATTCCCAAAGCGGCCCGTAAAAATTAAAAGAGGGCAGCCCCCCTTTTCAAGCCACGGCAGTGACACCGGTGACTTTGCTGGAAAACCCGGCAGCCGGCGATTTCATTCCTGGTAGTCGCGGTCTTCGCAAGTTACGTGCGCCGCTGCCAGGGAGAGGAAACCGAGGCGGTCCGCGAGTGATCTACTACCATTGGGTCAGTCACGACCAGTGCTACTTGGTCTACGCCTACGCCAAAAATGTGGCGGCAGACCTGACCAAGGACCAGCTACGGCGGCTGGCCGACTTGATTGATGTGGAGGTGAGCCATGGATGACAAACTGTTTGATGAGTTGATGGAGGGCGTGCGCGACATGGGTCGCCACATGCGCGGTGAGGCTGTGGCAGGGG